>JBEHYP010000076.1:0-18194 GCA_048498115.1 Bacteroidota bacterium
TTTTTTCCTGCCTCTTTTTTATTTCCTGCAAGGCACAGCCAAAGCAGGCACCGCTTGCTGTGAACGCTGATGATAACAGCCTGCTGTGGGAAGTAAGCGGCAACGGGCTTTCGCAAAATTCTTACCTGTTCGGCACCTTTCATTTAATGTGCAAGGGCGATATCATTATCAGCGGGCCTTTAAAAACCGCCATTGGCAATGCTGCGCAGGTGTATATGGAAATGGATATGGACGACCCTTCCGTAATGCTTGGCGGCCTGTTTATGATGAATATGAAAGACGGGAAAAAATTAAAGGACCTGTACACTGAAGAAGAATACAGCAAATTGTCCGCATTTTTTAAAGACAGCCTGCATACGCCGCTTAATTTTTTTGAAAGCACCAAGCCTTATTTTTTAGTGGCAATGCTTTATCCCAAAATGATGCCCTGCAAAACCGTGAGCGGGGTGGAAGAGGAATTGATGAAAGTGGCCAAAAGCCAGCAAAAAGAAATCAAAGGGCTGGAAACAATAGAGTTCCAGGCATCTGTGTTTGACAGCATTCCTTACGGGGAGCAGGCAAAGGAATTAATAAAGAGTATTGACAGCCTGGATGAATATGCCCGCTATTTTGATACCATGGTAAATGTGTATAAAAGCCAGCAATTGTCTGCCATAGAGCAGCTTTTTGGCAAGAGCGAATTTGGCATGCAGGAACATGAGGATATTCTTTTGGACAACCGCAATAAAAAATGGGTAACTGAATTAAAAACCATTATGAAAAAGCAACCGGTGCTTGTGGCTGTTGGCGCCGGGCACCTGGTAGGGGAAAATGGCCTGGTGGCCCTGCTTAAAAAAGAAGGTTATACTGTCAGGCCGCTGCTCAACAAGTAAAGTTTCCACTTTTTAGAAATTTTCAATCCTGATTATCAATACGCTACCCGGTTTTATACTGTTTTTAGCAATATGGGTGCCTCCAAACTGTATTTTTTGAAGGAAAATCAGTAGTTTTGCAAACTTTTTAAATTCACAATATGGAAGTATTAGCACCCTCGTTATCAGTGATTGAGAAGTTGCAGCTGAAAGACGAAAAAAACCTGTTGGTACAGGGATTGCCCTCCACTATTGAAAAGCAGTTTGCAAAACTTTCCTTTTCTAAAAATGTGACCCCGCTCCTGAAAGTAAAAAAAATTGATTTTGCGCTGGTGTTCGCCATCAGCCACAACCAGTTAAAAGGCATCCTGAAAGATGTGATCCCATCCCTGGCAGACGGCGCCAAATTATGGATTGCTTATCCCAAGCTGTCATCTAAAATTGTAAGCGACCTTTCAAGGGATTGCAACTGGGAGTGCATCGAAACCTACGGGCTTGAAACCCTGCGGACAATACCGCTTGACAATGTGTGGGGCGCTATCTGTTTCAAAAAGGAGAAATTAACTTCCCTTAAAAAGGCTTCTAAAAATTAAGCTGAGTATGATTGATGGTTTAATTGTTAAATGGCTGAATTGCTGTCAGGCATTTTTTATTGTGAAGTATCACCGGCAATTCAACAACATAACCATATAACAACAGACTATTAATAACTCAATAGTTTAAGAAAAATTTTATTAAGCTGGCAGGCCGATCTTTTTGGCAAGCCAGCTTTTTTGTACGGGTACCAGCCAGTTGCTGATAAGCTCATTTTTTGTAAGCACTGTATTGTTGAAATATAATGTATCTGCTGCAATAAAGTTATTGCTGGCGGCATATGGCAGTTGTGACAATGGCAGCAGCTGTACTTTGTCTTTAATCAAAAAAGCCAGGTTCTGCCTGTCGAACATTTGCACGCTGAATTGCTGTTCTATTGCTTTGATAACTCTTACGCTGCTGTCGGTACTGCAACCGCTTACGCCTGTTGCTTCTTCATCGGCCATCATGATAATGAACTGACCGTAAAAAAGGTTGGCGTAGCCTTTTACCGGGTCGCCATGGCTTTGCCAGTTGGCAACAAATTCTTCCAGTATTTTTTCTATCTCAAAAGCTTCGCTTAATAAAAACAAACGGCTGCTTTGGTATATCCATACCCGTGAGTTGCCGTTAAAATCCTTTGGTAGTATTTCTGCTAAGTTCAGTTGCATGTTGCAAAGTTACTGCAATCAGTTGATGCCCCAAAGCTGTCACTTTTTGGAAAGGTGACAGCTTTATCCGAAAGTTCCAAAGGTTGCTTAACCTCTTAAACCTTTTGAACTACTAAAACCTCTTGAACGTTACTGCATGGAAGCAGCCACCAGTTCTGCAATGTCCAGTACCTTAACATCGTCTTCTTTGTTGCTGTTCTTTACACCATCCGTAAGCATGGTATTGCAAAAAGGGCAGGCGGCAGCAATGATATCAGCACCGGTACCCAGCGCTTCCTGTGTTCTTTCAAGGTTAATGCGGATGTCGCCTTTTTCTTCTTCCTTAAACATTTGTGCACCGCCGGCGCCGCAGCAGAGGCCGTTGGTTTTGCAGCGTTTCATCTCCACCAGTGCAGCGTCCAGCGCTTCCAGCACTTTTCGGGGAGCTTCATAAATATTATTGGCCCGGCCAAGGTAACAGCTATCATGATAGGTAATCTTTTTACCTTTAAATGCAGCTGCATCAGTAAGCTTTATTTTTCCTTCGTCAATCAATTGCTGTAAAAAAACAGAATGGTGTATCACTTCGTAATGACCACCCAGTTCCGGGTACTCATTTTTAAAGATGTTGAAACAATGCGGACAGGCGGTCACAATTTTTTTAATGCCATATCCATTCAATATGCCGATGTTCTGGAAGGCCATCATTTGAAACATAAATTCATTGCCTGCACGCCGGGCGGGGTCGCCGGTACACATTTCTTCTTTTCCTAAAATGGCGTACTTAATGCCTACTTTATCAAGAATGGCAACAAATGCTTTAGTGATCTTTTGTGCCCGCTGGTCAAAGCTGCCGGAGCAGCCTACCCAAAATAAAACATCCGGTGTTTCGCCGGCAGCAGCCAGTTCAGCCATTATTGGTACATGCATATCGTCAGTTTATTGCTTGGAGCAAATATAAATCATGGGTGTTTATCAGGACTTCGTTTGTTGTGAAAACAAGAAAGTATCTTTACTATATTTTTTTTTCGTTGATAATAAAATAAAGAGAGTAGGGAAATTTATTCAGTTTTAGCCCCCTGATATTTTTATAACGTACTGCAAAAAAAGGATTGGTTGCTATTATGCCATAAGCTTCTTTTATAGCAATAATAAAATTTCGTGGGGTATCAATACTGTATAAGGCATAATAATCAATAGCATTTTCAATTTCCTTTTGTGCCCGTGGAGAAACAATAAGATTATACCCCATACTTTTTGTTAAGCTCATTTATTGATGCTTCTCCTGTGAGGTAAGTGCTTTCATGTTCCTGCAGCCTTTCATCTAAAACAGCTTTCATATCCGTACTGAGACCCAAATTGTCATCATCTTCTTCTACAGTAATAGTAATAGGGCGGGATTTGAAAGTGGTTTTGATCGCCTCCAGTATATCTGCATTTACTTCCTGGGCAGAATTTAAATGATAAGTTGTATACATAGTTTGGAATTTACAGGTACTTTGTACGCAAATTTAATATTTTTAACTGCCATCGTCTCTATTTCCTGGTAACTATTTTGGAAATTACCAGAAGCGTATATACAAAGCCAGCGTAATGCCAAGTATGATCAGTATCATGGTTAAAATACCGGGGCTTACTTTAAATAGTGCCGGGTCTGTTTCCATTGCATGCGCCTGTTGCCTTCCCTTTACGTCCAGCAGGCTTACAATAATCATCAATAATGTGGTAAAGAAAAATACCCAGCCCATTTGTATCAAAAATGGTATTTCAAAATGGCCTGCGCTGTTGGGATAAGCGGTGTATAATAAAGTATCGCTGCCTGCAATGCCCGGCAAAAATTTATCAAACAATACCGACAGCAATACACCGCCGGTAATGCCAGCCAGTGCTGCTTTGGAAGTTGTTTTTTTCCAGAAAAATCCCAGGAGGAATACAGGAAAAATAGCAGGGGAGATGTAACCTGTATATTTTTGTATGAACTCAAAACCACCTTTGCCCCCAATGCCCAGTGCATCCGTCCAGTTAACGCCAATGGCAATAATCAATGCAATGATTACTGCCACACGGCCGACCCATACCAGGTTTTTTTCTGCAGATTCCCTGCTGATATATTTTTTATAGATGTCTAAGGTGAAAATGGTGGAAATACTGTTGGCTTTTCCTGCCAGTGAGGCAACAATGGCTGCCGTGAGCGCCGCCATTGAAAGGCCACGCAGGCCTTGAGGCAAAAATCCCAATACAGCGGAATAGGCATTGTCTTCCCTGAATTCGCCATTGGTGAGCATTTGCTGCTGCAGTTCGCCGTGCTGGTGCAACACATATGCTGCAATGCCCGGCAATACTACCAGCAGCGGCATCAGCAGCTTTAAAAAAGCAGAAAATAAAATACCTGTACGGGCTGTTTTCAGGTTAGCGCCCAATGCCCTTTGGGTGATGTATTGGTTGCAGCCCCAATAATTCAGGTTGGCCACCCACATACCGGCAGCAAGCATGGCCAGCCCCGGCAGGCTTGTATAATTATTTACCTGCTGCTGTGTGGCGCCGGGACCGGGCTTGTCAAATATCATATCAAAATGTTCCGGTGCCGATTTCAGCAATTGGTTAAAGCCGGCTAAAACATCTTTTCCCAGGCCAAACTTTTCGCTTACCACGGTTAACGCAATATAAGAAGTAACCAGTCCGCCGGTAATAAGCACCAATACCTGTATAACATCGGTATAGCCTATCACTTTCATGCCGCCCAGCGTAATGATCAGCGCAAATACAGCAAGCGCTATCATGATTAAATGAAAATGCTGGCCGCCGGTAAGGTTATTGATGGCAATGGTGCCGAGGTATAAAATAGAAGTGAGGTTTACAAAAATGTACAGGAAGAGCCAGAAGATAGCCATTATCATTGCCACGGTTTCATTATACCTCGTTTTTAAAAACTGCGGCATGGTAAAGATGCGGTTCTTCAGGTATATCGGCATAAAGAACACCGCCACGATGATGAGTGAAATAGCTGCCAGCCATTCATAAGAAGAAATAGCGAGGCCAAGCCTGAAGCCATTGCCTGACATACCGATGAACTGCTCTGCGGAAATATT
Organism: Bacteroidota bacterium; assembly: GCA_048498115.1. Taxonomy (GTDB): domain Bacteria; phylum Bacteroidota; class Bacteroidia; order Chitinophagales; family Chitinophagaceae; genus Ferruginibacter. The sequence continues at coordinate 5,164 of JBEHYP010000076.1, forward strand.
GGAAGCGATCAGCGAAGCACCAATGGCCCACCAGGTAAGCTGCCCTTCGGCAAGAAAAAAGTCGGTGGAAGATGCCTGTGCCGATTTTTTTCTTTTATACACCCAGAGGCCATAGCCTGATACCAGTATAAAATAGATGATGAATACGATGTAATCGGAGGTGGCAAGTGATTTCATAAGTTGTGTAATTGCAATCGTTAAAAATGGAATATGAAAATAGTCGTTATATTTTTACCAGTGAGGTGCCGTCTTCAATTTTTGAAATGTAAGTGGTAAGGCCGAGGCCTGTTGCTTTTTTATACTGTTCTGCAAGCGTTGCTGTCAATGCAGTAATGGCGCCTTCCTTCACAATATTAATGGTGCAGCCGCCAAAGCCGCCACCCATCATCCTGGCGCCTAATACAGCGGGGTTATCTTTTACGGCGTCCACTAAAAAATCTGCTTCTTTACAGCTTACCTCATACATTTGGCTGAGGCCGGCATGGGTGGCAAACATTTTTTTACCAAGTGTTTGTATATCCCCTTTTTCAAGGGCGGCGCAACTATCAAGCACTCTTTGTATTTCTTCCACCACAAATTTGCAGCGGTTATATACAACAGCATCTTTACCTGCAACATATTTATCCAGCATTTCAATATTCACATCCCGCAGGCTGTTTACAGCATGCTGTTCGTTCACCCATTGTACGCCCTGCTCACACTGCAATCGTCTTTCATTGTAAGCAGAAGATGCCAGCGAATGTTTTACATTGGTATTAAAAAGAACGATCTTGTATCCGTCCAGCGCAATGGGCTCGTATTGATATTCCAGGCTGCGGCAATCTAATTTTATGGCGTGGCCCTTTTTGCCAAACACGCTGGCAAACATATCCATAATACCGCACAGGACACCTGAAAAGGTATGTTCGGCTTTTTGCGCAATACGTACCAATTCCATTTTATCAATGCCCAGTTCAAACAATTCGTTTAATGCAAAGGCAGTGGCGCATTCCACTGCCGCCGATGAGGACAAGCCTGCGCCGATAGGGACATCACCATCAATCACCAAATTAAACCCGCCAATTGAATGGCCGCGTTTTATCAACTGGTCAACCACGCCGAGGATATAAGTGCTCCAGGATTTAACAGGATGAATATCTTTTAAAGTTATTTCGTACGATTCATCAAATTCAATGGAATGCAGCTTTACCGTATCATCCGTTCTCCTGCTTACGCCTACATATATCGCTTTATCAATGGCAGCAGGCAGCACAAAGCCATCGTTGTAATCAACATGCTCGCCGATAATATTAACCCTGCCGGGGGAACGGGCAAGCCATTTAATTTCGCTGCCTGTTATTGATGTAAACTCTTTTGCTATTCCTGCTGTGATAGCTTCCATGAGCGTGACAGATTTTTACGGGTAAAGTTATCGAAACAAAACCTGCCTGCAATTGCTGTTTATTACCCAAAGTGTTTCATTTTTTACCCAAAGCAGGCCAGGGGGAACTAATGCGTAATTGTCAATCTAAACCCTGCATTGGCAGTAAAATTTACCCCGGGAGATAAACGGATGCTCCTGCAGGCGCCGTTTGCATTTAATATCACCGTACCGTTATTTATCAATACATCACTGTTGCCATCGGGCAATATGCCGCAGCTCCAGTTGCCTGTATTGTTCCAGAAGGAATTGACAGCACCTGTCCACACATTTACAATACGGAGGATAGACTGGACACTGTTACTGCCATTTACCACACAGCGGTACACATACCCGTTAAATGCAGAAGGGGCATTGATGATTTGCAATGTGGCCGTAGTGGTGCCACTATAATTAGTACCATTACTGATGGCATTGAAGTTACTGCCATTATTAATGCTCACCTGCCATTGATAGGAAGAGCCGGTAAGATTGCTGCTGATGCTGGTGCTGCCCAGCGGGCAAATTTGCAATGAAGAACCGCTGTTGTATGTAAACCCTGCCAGCGAATCGGTATAATTATTATTGGTTACGCTTACATAGCCCGAGCTTCCTGTGCTAACCGTTGCCGTTATAACGGTATCGGATATTACCGAAAAAGAAGCGGCAGGCGTGTTGCCAAAGCTTACAGATGATGCACCTGTAAAATGATTACCCCTGATGGTTACCAGCGTGCCGGCGCTACCGGAAGCCGGTGAAAAGGAGTTTATCTGCGGTATATAGGGCGAATAAAAGAAATAATCTTTAGAGGACGAATAAGCGGTATTGCTTACTTCCACGGCGCCCGATTCGCCGTTGCCCACCACAGCTTTTATCATGGTATCGGAAACAATGCTGAAAGATAAAGCAGCACTATCGCCGAATGTTACTGAAGTAATGCCGTCAAAGTTCAATCCTTTAATGGTTACTTCTGTATATTTTGTTCCGCCTGGGGGATCAAAGCTTTTAATTACCGGCACAATAAAACCCGGTGCTGAAGCCGTTCCCCTTGTTGTATTTACCACCACATTGCCGGGGCCGCCTGCACCCACAGTAGCAGTAATAAGCGAATCGCTGTTGATAATAAAAGAACTTGCCGGAAAGCCGCCAAATGATACGGCTATTGTATTGGTAAAACGCCTTCCGCGTACCTGCACCACCGTACCGCTGTTGCCTTTGGTAGGCGAAAAAGAAGTGATAGTGGGGCCGGTGTAAGTAAAATCGGTGATAGTGCCATAGCCGCCGATAGTGCTTACGGTTACCTGGCCTGATGTGCCATTGCCCACAACAGCTTTAATAAGCGTATCACCTGTTACGGTAAATGATAATGCTGATGAATCGCCAAAGAAAACATCGTACACATTAATGAAATGCTGTCCCCTTATTCTTATTGTGTCGCCATAAGTGCCGGAAGTGGGAGAGAGGGAAGTGATGGCCGGTGGCGGTATAAATGTAAAACCTGCTTTTGAGCCGGTGCCGCTGGCATTGGTAACAGCCACGGCGCCTGAGCTTCCTTCATCTACGAAAGCCACAATAGCAGTATCGGATAAAACAAAGAAGAACGAAGCCGGCGTACCGCCAAAGCTTACTGCAGTGGCATTGGTAAAATGGCTTCCAAAAATATTGATGGCTGATGATTGCCCGCCAATGGTTGGAGAAAATGAGCTCACTACCGGTAATTGACTTTTTGCTACTGCCGATAACAGGAATACAAACGCCAGCAGCGCTGCTTTTTTTAATAGTGGTTGAGTAAGCAAAAAATTCAAAGTTTATCTACTTTGTATGAACAGGTAAAATTGTTATATGGTTATAGTGTTAAATTGTTAGGCGAACTTTATAATCGGAAGTTCTTAATAACAATTCAACTATTCAACAATTCAGCAATTAAAATAAATCTATTACATTTCCTGCACCCATTTATCCCTGTCTTCAGGCGAAAATTTCCAGGGGGCAAAATTGTTTTCGATATTGCTGAACATCACGTTCCATTCCTGCGGCGCATTGCTTTCTTCCATCACCAATGAACGGCGAAGCTGGAAAATAATATCCAGCGGACTGATGCTTACCGGGCATTCTTCCACACACGCATTGCAGGTAGTGCAGGCTCTCAACTCTTCCACAGAAATATAAGTATGCACTAAGGTTTTGCCATCATCTTTAAAACTTCCGTTAGTATCAATATTTCTTCCCACTTCTTCCAGCCTGTCTCTTGTATCCATCATTATTTTCCGGGGGCTGAGGAGTTTGCCTGTGGCATTGGCGGGGCAGGCGGCGCTGCACCTGCCGCATTCAGTGCAACTATACGCATCTAATAAATTTTTCCAGCTAAGGTCAAATACATCTTTGGCGCCGAACTTCATCGGTTGTGCCTCACCGTTAGCCGGGGGTGCCAGCTCGGGCTGCATCATGTATTTCACTTCATTCTGCACATTTTCCATATTCTCCATTTTGCCTTTGGGCTGCAGCCTTGCATAATAAGCATTGGGAAATGCGAGCATGATGTGCAGGTGCTTGCTGTAAGGCAGGTAATTCAGAAAAGCCAGTATACCTGCAATGTGCAGCCACCAGCAAATTCTTTCAAACACCAATATGGTTCCACTGCTGAAATGAGAAAGAACAGGATGATAAAAGGACGACACAACAAAATTACCGGTAATGGTTTCGCCGTAATGCCCGTAACCCCTTGCCTGCAATAAGGTATCGCAGGCATTCATTTTTAAAAAGAGGAACATCAATACAATTTCTGTTAGCAGGATATAATTGGCATCGCTTCTCGGCCAGCCGTCAAGATCATGGCTGATGAACCTTTTGAGCTTGATGATATTTCTCCGTATAAGAAAAACAGCACAAACGATAATGACGGCAACTGCCAGTATCTCAAAAAAGTTAATGACGAAAATGTAAAAACCGCCCAGGGGTTTGGCAAATAAACGGTGTGTGCCGAATATGCCGTCCAGTACAATTTCCAGCACTTCAATATTGATGATAATAAACCCTGCATAAATTACAAAGTGCATTACTGCCACCAACGGGTTTTTGAACATTTTCTTTTGTCCAAAAGCCAGCAGCAGCAGGTTGCGCCAGCGTTGGGAAGGGTTATCAGAAAAATTTTCATCCCTTCCCAGCAGGATATTGCGGCGTATTGCCTTTATGTTTTTTGCAAACAACCATACGGCAGCGCCCAGCAGGGCGATAAATAAAACCTGGAACAAAATGTGCATGTGATCAATATCGTTTAAATCGTTTAGCGTTGAGGCTTTATTTCTTATACCTTATGCCCTACATCTTTCGCCTTCATCTTCACCCGGCTAAGATAATTTATTATTGCTGATTGTTGAATAGTTCCTAATTTTCCCCTTTCAAATAAACAACCGTGGCTGACAATAAAAAATATATCCTCACCAAAGCTGTAGCAGAAAAAAAACTCCGCCGCATGGCGCTTGAAATTTGCGAACGCAATTACAATGAAACAGAACTTTTTCTTATCGGTATTAAAGGAAGCGGCATGGTGGTGGCTGAGAAAATAAGTGAGTATGTGAAAGAAGCTTTCAAAGGAAAAGTGCAGGTGTTGTTGTTAAGCATTGATAAGAAACAGCCTTCGGAAGTTACTATTTACCCGGTCGGCACCGCAGGTCAGACCGGGGATTTTGATTTCAACAACAAAGTACTGGTGCTGATAGATGATGTGGCCAATAGCGGCCGTACCATGCTGTATGCTTTAAAACCCTTACTAAATACCCATCCTAAAAAAATACAAACCCTCGCCTTAGTGGAACGCACCCACAAATCTTTTCCCATTGATGTGGATTATACCGGCCTTTCTGTTTCTACCAATTTGAATGAGCATATTTACGTGGAAGTGGAGAAGGGGGAAGTGGAAGGGGCGTGGATGGAGTAAAACATTAAAATCTCCTGTTAGCAACCTGTTAATAACTCAATTTCCTGTGGACAGTTTACCGTTCACTTCTACTTTCATTCTATTATATTTGCCGTCCTATAAAAATAAAGAAAAGTGCGTTTAAAGAGTCTAGAGATCAAAGGATTTAAAAGTTTTGCCGATAAAACCATATTGAATTTTGATGAAGGCATTACTGGCGTTATTGGCCCCAATGGCTGCGGCAAAAGCAATATCATTGACAGTATCCGCTGGGTAATCGGCGAACATAAGATCAGTAACCTGCGTAGTGAAAACCTGGAAAGCCTTGTGTTCAACGGCAGCAAGACCCGTAGCGCCAGCGGCCTGGCTGAAGTGAGCCTTACGTTTGAAAATACCAAGAACCTGCTGCCCACCGAGTTCAGCACAGTAACGGTTACCCGTAAATATTACAAAAACGGCGAAAGCGAATACCGCCTGAATGATGTGGCCTGCCGCTTAAAAGATATTCACAACCTGTTTATGGATACCGGCGTAAGCACCGACAGCTACGCCATCATCGAACTGGGCATGGTGGATGATATCATCAAAGACAAGGAGAACAGCCGCCGTAAAATGCTGGAACAGGCGGCCGGTATCACCATTTACAAAACAAGGAAGAAAGAAGCCAAACTGAAACTGGACGCTACGGAGCAAGACCTTGCCCGTATTGAAGATTTGTTGTTTGAAATAAACAACCAACTGAAAAGTTTGGAAAGCCAGGCAAAAAAGGCGGAGAAATATTTTGAGATAAAGAAAGAATACAAAGACATAAGCATTGAGCTGGCGAAAGCGGCACTGGAAGGTTTCAATATCACGTACAGGGATTTAAACCAGCAGCAGCAGGCAGAAGTGGACAAGCGTATTGAGCTGGAAACAGAAATCGCCAAAGAAGAAGCGGCATTGGAAAAAGAAAAATTTGGCTTTATTGAAAAAGAAAAAGCATTGCAGGAAATGCAGCATGCTTTTAACGCCTTGTTGGGTGATGTAAGAAATAAGGAAAGCGAAAAAAGCCTTGCCACACAGCGCCTTCAATATTTAAAGGAAAGGGAAACCAGCCTGCATGAATTTATACAAAAATCAGAAGGGCAGCTGAAAGGCCTTGATGAAAGCATACAATTTACCAGCCAGCAGATAAAAGACGATGAAGTGAAGCTGGCAGAACTGGAAGAAAAGCTGGTGGATTTAAAAGAGGCTGTAGAAGACAAACGTAAAGTGTTTGATGAAAAACGCAGCGGCATTGATGAATTGAGAAAGGAAAACCAGGCGATACAACGCAGCCAGTTTGATGCAGAAAAGAAAGTGGCTGTTGCCGATACTTCCATTCAAAACCTGCAAAGAAGCATTGCACAGATACAGGAAGAGAAAAATCAGCGGCAGGCGCAATTGCAGCAGTTGGAAGCCGACCGCAAGGTAAAAGCGGATGAACTGGAACAGAAGAAGGTTGATCTGCAACAGTTGCAGGACCACCACGAGTTTACCAAAGAACAAATTTTCCAGACGCAGAATGTGCTGGAAGGTTTACGCAGCCAGTTGGCAGAAGAAAGTCGCAAATTGGACAGCAAAAAGAATGAACATGCTTTGCTGAAAAGCCTTATTGACTCAATGGAAGGCTACCCGGAAAGCGTGAAGTTTTTACATAAAAATACCAACTGGAACCACGAAGCGCCTTTGCTGAGTGATGTAATTTATGTAAAGCCTGAGTACAGGGCAGCAGTTGAAAATGTACTGGAGCCTTATCTAAACTATTATGTTGTAAATAATTTAAGCGAAGGCTTGCAGGCTGTTCATTTATTGGATGATAATAAAAAAGGGAAAGCCAACTTTTTCTTACTGGATAAATTTACCGGTACTGAAGAAGGCCACCAGCCGGAAGGCACACTGCCTGCATTGGATGTTGTTGAGGTAGATTCCAAATACAGCAATCTTGCCAAACATTTGCTCGGCAATGTATTCATTGCAGAAAATGAAGATGCTTTACAAAACAGTAATGGTGCCGTGGTGCTGGAAAAAACCGGCAAGTATGTAAAAGGAAAATACTCGCTTACCGGCGGCAGCGTTGGTTTGTTTGAAGGAAAGAAAATTGGCCGTGCCAAGAATTTAGAAAAATTAGCGGAAGAAATTGCAGCGCAGGATGTGGTGGTGAACGAATTAAAAGCTACCATACAGGCACGCCACAACGAAGTAATAGCTTACAATGAGCAGCTAAAAGAAAATGTCATTAAGCAAACACAGCAGGATATTAATAATCTTACCAATCATGTTTTCAGCCTGCAAAATAAAATTGAGAACCTGCACCATTTGGAAGAAACCAGCAGTAAACGTATTGATGACTTGCAGGAGCAATTGCAAAATAACCAAGATGCTATTGCCAGCACAAGGGATGAACTGGATAAATACAATACGCAGCTGGATGAACTCAGCAACCGTATGCAGGCAAGTGAACAGGACTATGCAGCCGCAGAACAGGAATACAATTTTGCTACTGCCACTTATAACGACAGCAACCTGCAGGTAACCAAGCAGCAGAGCAAGGTTATTTCATTAAAACAGGAATTTGATTTCAAGAGCAACCAGTTGAACGAGCTGAAAGTGCAGGTTGAAAACAGTAACACACAGTTAGGCGAAGCTGCAGCGAATATCACTGAAACTGCCACTGCTTTGGACGAACTGCAAACATTGGTTGTTACTTTGCTTCAAAACAAAGATGAAGAAGAAAAGAAACTGAACGAAGCAGACCAGGCCTATTACAACCTGCGGAATGAACTGGCTGAAAAAGAAAGCGAGCTCCGCCACAAGCAAAAATCAAAAGAAGGTATTGATACCTTACTCAATGAAATAAAAGACAAGCTCACCGAATTAAAACTGCAACTGGCGGGCATGAAAGAGCGCCTGCAGGTGGAATTTAAAATTGACCTTGACGCTATCATTGACGAGCCCCGTATAGGCGAAACGCCATTGGAAGAATTGCAGGAACGCAATGACCGCCTCCGTAAGCGCCTTGAAAATATCGGCGAAGTGAACCCCACGGCCATTGAAGCGTATACCGAAATGAAAAAACGCTATGAATTCATTTTAGAACAAAAGAATGATTTGGTAACGGCCAAAGACAGCCTGATGCAAACCATACAGGAAGTGGAAGCCACTGCCAATCAGCAATTCTTAGATACGTTTAACCGTGTACGTGAGAACTTCCAGAAAGTATTTAAGGCATTATTTACCGAAGATGATACGGCGGATATGGTGCTGGTGGATCCTGAAAACCTTGCCGAAACAGGCATTGATATTGTGGCCAAGCCAAAAGGAAAGCGTCCTTCGTCCATCGGGCAGTTGAGTGGGGGAGAGAAGACATTGACAGCAACAGCCTTACTCTTTGCCATCTACTTAATTAAGCCTGCGCCGTTCTGTATCCTTGATGAAGTGGACGCTCCATTGGATGATGCCAACGTGGGCAAGTTTACCAAAATGATAAAACAATTTAGTGAGAACAGCCAGTTCATCATTGTAACACACAACAAGCAAACCATGAGCGCCGTGGATGTTATCTATGGTGTTACCATGCAGGAAGCCGGTGTAAGCAAGCTGGTGCCGGTGGATTTCAGGAGTTTGAGCAATTAATAATTTGCAGATATGCATTAAAAGCCCCGGTGTTCCGGGGCTTTTCTTTTCGTATACAGGTACGCATTTTTTCAACAATCCTGTTCCGGGAATTATATTTAAGCAGAATTGCAGTATTTTTAATCTTACAAGAATACCGGCGCTGTTCATAGCGCCGTATGCTGCAAACAATATTCTCCAAAAAAACCAGGGCAAACATTATAATTCGTTCGTATGATAAAGAATGTTGTACTTCTTGTTTTTACAATTGCAATTGGTGCAAAAGCCATTTCACAGCCATTGGCATACAATAATAATTTCGGGGAAAACGGGCATGTGATAACCAATTTTAAAAACGACCTTCCCACTTATCTTTTCAGCGCAGCAGCACAACCGGACGGCAAAATCATCATTGGGGGTTATCCCATTACAAGGGTGTTGGCCGATGGAACCCCGGACAGCAGCTTTAACGGCAACGGCACATTCAGCCTGCCCGGCTACCAGGATGCACCGGAAAGCGTGGTGCTGCAGCAGGACGGCAGGATAGTGGCAATGTATTACGGCAGCGGGTATGATATTGTTTTTTTAAGATTGAACGCCAACGGCACTGTTGACAGCAGCTATGGCACGGATGGAATTGTAACTATCAGCATGGACGGCGAAGAGATCAGTGGCACCGGCTGTGTTATCCAGCCTGATGATAAAATAGTATTTACCGGCCAGCGCGGGTCTTACAATGACAACCACCTTATCGTTGGCCGTCTTTTGCCTTCAGGCAGCCTGGACAATAGTTTTAATGGCAGCGGTATTGCTACCGTGGAGGATAACCCCGGCACCCAGTGGTATGCCGGTGCTGTTGCCCTGCAATCAACAGGGAAAATAATTTTTGCCGGTAGTTATACTGAAGAAGGCGGCGCCCCTGTTATAAAAATATTTGGCTATAATGCAAACGGCAGCCGGGACAATACTTTTAATGGTTCAGGCAGTTTTGAATATGCTGTGCCGGGCAGCGGAGGGGAATCCATATCCGGCATTTGCATACAGCCAGACAATAAGATACTGCTGACAGGTGCCAGCAACGGGGCATTGCTGGTAATAAAATTAACAACCAGCGGGCAGGCAGACAGCAGCTTCAATACTACCGGCATATACACAGATGACAGCTATTCAGTCGGGAACAATATATTTCTGCGGCCCGGTGGCAAGATATTAATTGCAGGCAATACCGTAACTTTTACTGAAACAGGCGGGGAATGGGATTACGGCATTACACAATTAAATGAAGATGGCAGCATTGATATAACTTTTGCCGAAGGCGGCACAAAAGTGCTTTCAGTTTCCGGGCTTGATAATGAAGAAGCCGCCATACTGCAGGCCAATGGCTCGTTAATCGTACTGGGCTTTGCCAATGAACTGCCCCTTATTACCATGATAAAAGTAAATGACAGTGGTAATACGGACAGCAGCTTCGGCAATAATGGCGTTAAAATGTTGCATTTGCTCGGCACCGATGAAAGCGTGGGGGCATTACTGGTGCAGCCCGACAGGAAGATCATAGCCATAGGTAATAAAACCCCCGGAGTGGTGGACAGTTCCGGGATTGCTTTTGTACGGTATCAACCCAACGGGACAACCGACAGCAGTTTTGGCCTTAATGGAAAGGGCGGATATCCCGATTATAATATTACGTTCAGGTCTGCTGCTTTACAAAGCACAGGAAAAATTATAATAAGCGGCACGTCTTATGATTTTGAAACAGGCGGTATCAACAACATTGTGTTCAGGCTGAACGGCAATGGCAGCGTGGACAGCTCGTTTGGGACAAGTTACCGGTACATTTCACCTGCTCTTAACGGGGCATATCTTCCTTCCAATATTTGTGTGCTGAATGATAACAGGATCATTACTGCACAAAACCTGCCGGACGATCAGGGGGGATATATTGCCATTACAAGGTTAACAGCCAATGGTGTGCCCGACAATTCATTTGGGTCAAATGGCACAACAATATTGTATATAGATACTGCCCATTATTATGCAAACAACATGGTGCTGCAGGCTGACGGGAAAATGCTGATTTCTGCAGAGCAGAATATTGGCGACAGCATTACCCGGTACATATTGATACGCCTGCTGGCCAACGGCACATTAGACAACAGCTTTGACGCTGATGGAATTAAAGCGCTGCCTGTAAACGGGTACCTGGGTGAAGGCAGCCTTCCTGTAAAAGTGCAGCCCAATGGTAAAATAGTGGTGGTCGCAACAGGAATGAACGAGGAAAATACTACAGCGTCTGTTTTCCGGTTCAACAGTAACGGTACCCCTGATGTGTCCTTTAACGGCACAGGCAGGTTATTGCTGCAAAGCAGTAATCCCGGGTTGCCCGGTATTTTTCTCAACGATTTTGCATTGCACCCTGACAGCAGTATTTATATTACAGGCGCTGCTTACAATACTGACAGCACCGTATCGTTTTTAATGAAAATAAAAAATAACGGGACAACTGATACCAGTGTAAACAGCGAAAGCAACGGGATAATAACGCTTCCCGGCAAATGGAAAGCAAACGATATTATCATACTTCCTGACAGCAGCATCCTGCTGGGCGGCAGCGCCTTCAGCAATACCAGCAATAATGATTTCCTGCTTGTTAATTATAAAAAATCATCCGGCATCTACCGCTTTACCGGCAATGGCAGCTGGACAGTAGCCACCAACTGGCAGGATAACAAAATGCCGCCGGCAATATTGCCACAGGGTGATTTTATTTATATAGAGCCTGCTGCGGGCGGCAAATGCATTTTAAATATACAGCAACGCATTGCCCCCGGGGGCAACCTTATTGTAGCAAATGGCAGAAGCCTTGTAATTGCCGGCGGCCTGTTCATCACACAGTAAATAGTTTTTCCTCTTTTTTACAGTCATGATTTTGTAGAAAAAATAATAAAAATTTATTAGTCTATAAATTTGGTAGACTAAAAAAGAGATATTATGTTTGTAGCCAGAAACAATGCCCGCCTGTCAGGGTGATTATAAACAATACTTTGAAAAAATACGGCCTATGGGATATGGAACAACAGCAACGGCGTTTTTAAAAGGCTGCCGGGTAGAACAGGCTGCGCTGACAGAGAGCGATTTTAACCGGCTTACTGAAACGGAAAAGCTGGAGATCATTAAAAAGCAGGGCAGGCTGGTGACAGGACTGCAGGATCAAACAAGCAGTTATCAATTGTATTTACTGGATAGTTTTTATGTGGAAGTGGTGAAATCAGGAAAGCAGCAACACATACGGATAAATTAATTTACCAACCCATCAAATAAAAGCCATGTGGCTGAGTGGTAAAGCAGGTTCATACCTTTCGCCGGTCCGATTCCGGCCATGCGCTTCGGGGAATACTCTCATATAACGGTCATTCGTTAAGTTACAGGCAATGTTTCTACATTGCCTGTTTTGTTGAAATACTTCATAAAAACATTATATTTGTTTAGCACTTTTAAAACACATTTTTATGAGAAAAATAATAGCCCTTTTGATTTTATTTGTTTTGACCGTAAATATTGATGCACAAAACCTTTCAGGCATATACCAGTCAACAGGATACTTTTTTCACCCATCCACATCCAGGAGTTTTACTCTTACCAAGATATTGACACGGGTATCTGCCAGCAGGTATCAACTTGATTTGGGAGATTTAGGCAGCTCCGGTTATTCATTTCAGTTTGATGTGGATGCCGGTAATAATTTAGTGAACTGGTCAGCCACAGGCGCAACTCCTGCATCCCCGGAAAGTGGTTTTATGACGCTTGATAACCCCGGCAATATTGCCTATACCGTAGCACCCTTGCCGGGCACTGCACCATATATACAAGGCTCTTATAACAATACTTATAATCCTGCCACCCACACTTTTTATTTGCATTATGGCTATGCAGTGGGTGCTACAGGTCAAAATGGGTACAGCAGGCAGGTATATGAGCAACTAACGGTAATACCTACCCCAAAAATATTATCCGTAACGCCTTTGGCCGGCACTGTACATAGCCAGGTGACTATTACCGGGCATAATTTTACAGGTGCTTACG
>JBEHYP010000077.1:0-17473 GCA_048498115.1 Bacteroidota bacterium
TAGTGAGGTTAAATTCTTCTGACGAATGGTGCGTAACATGCACCGCCCAGAACAGCCGGCAGTAGTGGTCCACGCAATGTTCTGCATAATAAACAAAGTCTTCCAGTATAAATAACAGTGACCAGTACACGAAAGGATGTTCCTGTAATGAAAAAACATGATGGTCAAAGAACCACTGCAGTATGATGAACAGGTAAATGCCCCTGAACAATACATCAATCCCGGCATTCAGCAGTGTAAAGTAAATGTTGATGATTGTTTCCTTAAGGCTGTAATATTTTTTGAGCTGGAAATGGCTTAATACAATTTCAGCGCCTATCACTATTGCATACAATGGTGTGGCGATGGTGAGGAAGGTGCTTTCGTTTAACTGAAACATATATTGATTATGATAAATGCTGCAGGTTAAATAATAATGTATTAATGGTACTGAATTTCATTCAACACTTAACATTATTTATCATTCAACATTTATACAGCCATTATTTCCTTCTCTTTTGCAGCCAAATGTTTTTCAATGATGGCAATGTAGCGGTTGGTAAGGTCCTGCACACCGGCTTCGGCATCTTTGGCAATGTCTTCACTCAGGCCGTCTTTTTGTAATTTCTTGATGTGCTCAATAGCATCCCTGCGGATGTTGCGGACAGAGACTTTTGCATTCTCCCCTTCGCCGTTGCACCTTTTTACCAGTTCTTTCCTTCTTTCCTCTGTTAGCGGCGGGAGGAAAAGCCTGATATTGGTACCATCATTTTGCGGGTTGATGCCGATGTTGGCTGCAATAATGGCTCTTTCAATCGGCTGGAGCATGTTTTTTTCCCAGGGCTGTATGGAAATGGTACGGGCATCCAGCACAGTAATATTTGCCACCTGCGATATAGGCGTGGGGCTGCCGTAATATTCCGCCACAATACCTTCCAGCATAGCAGGATTGGCCTTTCCGGCTCTTATTTTTACCAGTTCTGCTTCAAGGTGGTTAATAGCCCTGCTCATATTGGCTTCCGTATCCGATTGTATCAATGCAACTTCTTCTGACATAATAAATAAAAATTAAGCGGTGCAAAGCTAAATAAAAGAAAGATACATTGCCTCATTGTTAAATGGTTGAATTGTTAGCTGGTTGTTACCAACAATTTAGCCATTAAGCAATATAACAAATTTAAAATGGGCTTATTCCGCCTCTGCAATTTCAATATTAGGGGAAAGTGAAAGGATTTTCCTTGAGGATATTATCTTTTCTTCTGCCGCGGCTTTTGAAGGGCTTATTTTTTTGCCCGGGCGGCTGTAATACACTGCGGCTACCAGCACGCTGGCCACGGCCAGCAGTATACCGATGGCAACAGTGGTACCGAGACTGTTGAGCGCTACGGCAAGAATGATAAAGCTGATATTAGAGCCTGCACAGAGAATAGTGATCATTTTATGATTGAAACCAAGCTCCAGCAAAAAGTGGTGTATATGCGTCCTGTCGGGGCTAAAGGGGGAGCGTCTGTCTAAAATGCGGTGACCGAAAACTCTCAGTGTGTCAAACAAAGGAACCATTAGTATAGCAAAGCCAATAGCAGGAGAGGCATCAAAAAACAATTTGGCGCCGGGCGTGCCGCTGATATTGATAAATTTAATAACAAAGATGGAATTAACCAGCCCTATCAGCAGCGAGCCGGTATCACCCATGAATATTTTGGCAGGAGAAAAATTGTAGATCAAAAAGCCTACAAGGCTGCCGGCCAGCGCAAATGCCATTACTGCATACATCAGGTGGCCGATATAAAGAAAATAGCTGCCGAATACAATGGATGTTAAAAGGCCGAGGCTCCCGGCAAGGCCGTCTACCCCGTCAATAAGATTGAATGAATTGGTGATGACAATAATGGTAAAGAGTGTAAATACAATGCTTGCCATCTGCGGCAGGTGGCCGATGCCCAAAAAACCATGCATGGAAACAATCTGTATACCGCCGAACTTGATAACAATGCCGGCGGCTACCAGCTGCCCGATAAATTTTTTAGCGGGAGAAAGCACCAGAATATCGTCTTTGATACCAAGGAAAAATATAACAATGGCGGCTGCCACAAAGTATTGTAATTCGGGACTGCGGAGGGGAACACCCAGTAGAGTGGCCAAAATAAAACCGGCAAATATGCCCAGCCCGCCTAAAGTGGGAATCACCATTTTATGCACCTTGCGTTCGTCAGGCTCATCAAACATCTTTTTCTGCCTCGCCACCTGTATGATTACCGGTATTGAAAAAAATGTGATTATGAAAGCCAAAGCACCACTTAATAAAATATTATCCATGCAAGGGGGTAATTAATAGTTTACAAATTAAACAGTTTGGTTTTCAGGGATACTTCTCGTTTTGGCATTACCCAGCGCAACATAGTCAAATTAAACCGATTTTTAAAATTTTACTTTGCAAAAAACGGCTGTTCTTACTATGAAACGCCAGAATCCCCGTCTTATTATCAATCATCACAATTGTTGAAATAGTACTTTGCGGTTGGCGGTATTTAAAGTAGGTTTGCCCCCGAAAAAATAACCAAACAATATTTTTGCAGCGATAAGACTTCCCTAACCCGGGAAAAACTGCTTTACTGAATAAAAAATTTTTAAAATGGACGATCTGAAAGCAATTGCCAGTCAAATAAGAAGGGACATAGTACGCATGGTGCATGATGTGCAAAGCGGCCACCCCGGTGGTTCGCTGGGCTGCACAGAATATTTCACTGCCTTATATTTTAGTGTAATGAAACGCAACCCCGGTTTTAGTATGGACGGGGTGGGGGAAGATGTGTTTTTTGTAAGCAACGGGCATATTTCGCCGGTATTTTACAGTACGCTGGCCAGGAGCGGCTATTTTCCCAAGGAGGAACTGGCCACTTTCCGCCGCCTCAACAGCCGCCTTCAGGGCCACCCCACTACGCATGAACATTTGCCGGGGGTACGCATGGCCAGTGGTTCACTGGGGCAGGGCCTTAGCGTGGCATTGGGGGCGGCTTTGGCAAAAAAACTAAACAACGATAATAATATTGTGTATTCCCTGCACGGCGATGGCGAACTGGACGAAGGCCAAAACTGGGAAGCAGCCCTGTTTGGCGCCCACCACAAAGTGGACAATCTTATTGCCACCGTAGACTGGAACGGCCAGCAGATAGACGGGCCTACCGATAAAGTGCTGTCACTCGGTAACCTGGCTGCCAAATTTGAAGCTTTCGGCTGGCAGGTGATTATTCTTGAAAAGGGCAATGACGTGGATGAAGTGGTTAAGACCCTGCAATATGCCAAAACTTTCGTGGGCAAAGGCAAACCTATCGTTATCCTCATGAAAACGGCGATGGGCGCAGGCGTTGATTTTATGGAAGGCAGTCATGAATGGCACGGCATTGCGCCGAATGATGAGCAGCTGGCAAAAGCGCTGGCGCAATTGCCGGAGACACTGGGGGATTATTAAAGATTCATTTTACAAAGTGCAATCCTAATGTATCTGTTACTTTTTTAAGTTCTATTAATTGGGGAAGTATCTTTTTATATTCATCTTCATCCCATTTGGAATTAAACATTTCCAGGTATTGGGAAATAGTCCACAGGAAGCCCATTCGTTTCCTGTAGACAGTAAGGCTATCAACATTTACCACAGGATATAAGGTATAATGGTTTTGATACCGCGCCATTTGGCTGCCATAGTATTGTTTTCTATGGTGGTGCATGTTTATCCTGTCTTCCAGCAGTGCCAGGGTTTCGCCACGTATATTGCCTTTTTTGTACGCATCCACCATTACAGGATAGTACTTTTCCTGCATGGTCGTAGGAGAATGTTGCAATACTGAACTTATTCCAAATATTCCTTTCAGTCCTACTTGTGTTACAGGGGGAAAGCCATACTTGTCTAAAAACGAAGAAACGATAACTTGATTGGCAGAGTCAATATTGTGCTGTTCCTTACGGTGATTATAAAACATCGTTTCATCATAATCCCTGAATTTTTGGTCACTCCATATTAAAGTATCAAAAACAGGAAGCCAGCTTTTCATTGAATCCGGGATTAATTTCAGGTATGGATCAGGAAATGTATCAAGGATTTTTGCTATTAAAGGCGGCTTTGTGGTTTTATTGCTGGTTTTACACTGGTTAATACAGGAAATTAAGAATACTGTAAAAAGAGGAAGATACAATTTCATAGTAATGAATAATAGATTTATGATAGAGCTAATCTTCTAACAATAAATAATAGTTACAAATCTATATATTATTACTTATTGCAGAAGATTAGCCCTATTCAACAATTATTTTCCATACCAATAATAATCGGAATGCTTTAAAATCGTCAGCATCAGCATCATAGTTTTTTGTTCTTTATCCAGTGGTGCCTTTGTATCATGGTGAATATATTTTATCTTGCTATTAGCAAAATTGGCAACTTCTTCAACACTTGTATTATTTTTCCTCATTGATAAATATGTATTAAAAGCGTCAAGTATGAAATCTTTATTTACAGGAGACAAACCTGTTAATGCAATGATTTCGTCTGGAGATTTAGCAGCCTTAATTGCATCAAGTTTTTTTTGTTCCTCTGAAGTAATTGTATATTGAATGATGCTATTAACTGCCTCTGCTCTTTTGTGATCTTCCTGGAAACCCGGATCTAATTTTAGAAAAGCATCCCATGTTTCCGGGTCTTTGTTTAAGAGTTTATTTATTGCAGCTTCACCACCTCTTTCAACGATTAAATTGAGGGCTTCATTATGCATTGTACCTGCAAATTCAAAGGGATTAATATCGGGGGACAAAGCAAGCGAATCGGGAATATATACACTCTGGAGATTAAGCTGATAAGTATAGGGATGAACTACATACACACCAGCTTCCTCATGGGAAATATACGCACCAAAAACTACTGCTACTCCTAATGCGACACCTTCTCCGGCAAAGGCCCCTAAACTTGCCGGAGCTGATAATGCGTCATACATCATAGCGGTAGCTTCTAAGTCTGGAGCTGCATAATTGGGTGCCGGGGCTGATGGTTGTGGAGGTTCTGTTGTGCAGGAATTACTAAAAAGAATGATTCCTAATAATAGTAATGCGACAATTGTCTTTTTCATGATAAAAATTTTTTAGGTTAAAAATTACTGTTAAGACCCTGAAAGTAGCTTTTGCAGAAAAAATAAAATATCCATACTTTGCATAAAATATCCTTGCACAGTATGAACAAAGTCAAATTTTTACGGGAACTAAATAATTTAACCCAAAAGGATGTAGCTGAAAAGTTGTTTATGGAACAGCACACTTATTCGAGGTATGAATCAGATCCCTCCAAGTTAACCCAGCAGCATTACCAGGAACTATCCAAGCTATATGCTGTTCCTGTAGAGGTTTTAAAAAATGAAGAGCCATTTATTGTGATCACCAATACCACCAATGGATATATCCAAACACAGTTCAATCACTCAAAAGAATTAATTGATAAGATAATTGAATCAAAAAATGAAACTATTAAAATATTGCAGGAAGAAATAGAATACCTGAAAAAAAGGGATAGAACCAAAGAGTAATGGCCTATCTCAGCCCAATTTCCTGCTTCGCCGCCTTCCTCGCCGGGAACCACGAAGCGCCAAAGGCAATGATGGCAACAGTAAGGGCTACCAACGCAAAATCCGCGGGGTCAAGCTTTACAGGGAAATAATCTATTAAGAAAGAGCCGCCCTGCAATTTGATGAGTTTGTATTTCACCTGCAGAAAGCAAATGATCAATGCCATTACAATACCGCTTGCAGCGCCAATGGTTGCCAATAGCAATCCTTCGCTCAGAAAAATTTTGAGCACCATGTTTTTAGCGGAGCCCATGCTTTGCAGTATGCTGATATCTTTTTGCTTTTCCAGCACCAGCATGGTAAGGGCGCTGATCATATTAAAAGCTGCAATGAGCAGTATCAATGTGAGCACTGCATAAATAAACCATTTTTCCATCCGCATGGTGCTGTACAGGCTTTGGTTCTGCTGGTACTTTGTTTGCACGGTAAAATTATTGCCCAGCAGTTTTTGCAGTTGCTGTTGCGTTGCCGGTATATCAGTATTGGCTTTTAATTTTATTTCGCAGGCGCTGTATTCATTGGCGGCAAAGCCCATTTGCTGTTTTACAAAACCAATATTGGTAATGGCATATTTATTATCAAAATCCTGCTGGATGGAAAAAACACCGGTGGCCGCCGCATTGCCTTCGCTTAATGAGCCCATCGGGTCGTTTACAGAAACTTTTCCTTTCCTGGGGAGGATGAGGGTAAGCGTGGAAGCGCCTAATTTTTCACTTATGTTTACTGCCGCTGCATTTTGAATGCCGTAGCCTACTATAAGGCCGGGTTCTTCAGGTGTGCCGGTCTCAAATTTTCCTTCAATGGTTTTAGCGGCAACACCGGCTACGTTTTTGTAGTTTTCGTCTACCCCTTTCAGGTAGATCATACTTTGCAGGTCCTCATTTTGCAGCAATGCTTTTTCTTCTGCTATTAATGAAATACCGGCAATACCGTTTGTTTTTTTAATGGATTCAATTTGTTGTGCTGTGAGCAGAAATGTTTTGCCGCTGGCGGGGATAATTTTCAGGTCGGTATAAAAAGCACCATACAGCGATTTCACCAACCCTTCAAAACCATTGAACACGCTCAGCACTAATATCTGGCAGGCAGTGGCAAATGCGATCACCCCCACTGTTACCCAGGCAATGATGTTAATGGCATTGGCAGATTTTTTTGCTTTAAAATACCGCCAGGCGAAGGTTAAATACATAGTCGTTTCTCGTTACTTGTTTTATGTTTCTTGTTTCCCGTTGGTAGCTCTTCAAGATTTGATGCTTTTGGTATGCAGTACAAAGTTTGCACCTAAAGGGAACGAGAAACGAACAACAACCAACGAGAAACAAGAAACGCAGTTTATTCTTTATTGTCTTCTTTCTTTATCTTATCAAGCAACTCTTCCATTTTAAAAACATAATCCAGCGTATCGTCAATATAAAATTTAAGTTCAGGAATGCTGCGAAGCTGGTGCCTTACCCTTGTACCCAGCTCTTTTCTTATCTCTTTATTTTTTTCTTCAAATGTATGCAATGCTGCCTGGGTATCTTTTACCTGGAACATGCTGAGGTATATCCTTGCTTCAAATAAATCCGGGGTTATTTTTACCGAGGCAATGGATATCATCCCGCCGTCCATCATATTCAATCCCATCCTGCGGAAAATATCGTTCAGCTCTTCATTGATCAAGCCCGCCACCTGTTTCTGCCTTTTTGTTTCCTTCATCATACTTTAATATTTACGGACTGTAAAAGTACTCTCTTTATCCAAGTATTGCCAACAAAAAAGCGGTAAAGAATTACCGCCTTGTAAACAATGAAAAACAAATTCAGTGAGCCACAAATTACCACGAATGTTTTTTAGCCACAGATGCACACTAATTGACACAGATTTTATCAGTGTGCGTCTGTGAAATCTATGGCTGACTTCCGGCTTCTTACTCGATATTTTCAATAATGCCTGCAATGCCCTGCCCGCCGCCCACGCAAGCCGTAACGATGCCATATTTTTTTTGCAGGCGTTTCATATCATTTACAATCTGTACCGTAAGCTTTGCGCCTGTGCAGCCCAGCGGATGGCCCAGCGCAATAGCACCGCCGTTAATATTTACAATATCCGGGTTCAAATCCAGCCGGCGTATCACTGCCAGGGATTGTGAAGCAAAAGCTTCGTTCAATTCTATCAGGTCAATATCGCCAAGGTTCATATTGGCTTGCCTCAATACTTTGGGAAGAGCTTCCACCGGGCCAATACCCATCAGGCGGGGAGGCACACCGGCACTGGCACAGTTCACCAACCTTGCAATAGGTTTTAGGCCCAGTTCATTGATCATTTTTTCGCTCATCACAATCACGAATGCAGCACCATCGCTTGTTTGCGAACTGTTGCCTGCAGTAACACAGCCCCCGGCTGCAAAGGCAGGCTTCAGTTTTGCCAACCCTTCCAAAGAAGTATCTGTTCTCACGCCTTCATCTGTGTCCACCACATACGTTCTCTTTTGCTTCTTTCCTTTTTCATCCAGGTAAACCTGCTCTACATTGACAGGGAGAATGCCGCTTTTAAAATAACCTTCTTTAATAGCATTGGCTGCTTTCTGGTGGCTTTTCAGGCTGAATGCATCCTGGTCTTCCCGGCTCACATTATATTCTTTGGCCACTGCTTCGGCGGTAAGCCCCATGCTTAAATAATAATCCGGGTCATCTTTGGCAATGGAATAGGCAGGTGAAGTTTTCCATCCTGCTGTAGGTACAAGGCTCATGCTTTCCACGCCGCCGGCAATGATGCATTCGGCCATACCCGTACGGATCTTTGCGGTGGCAGTAGCAATGCTTTCCAGCCCGCTGGCGCAATAGCGGTTAATAGTGATGCCCGCCGCATGAATACCCACTGCTCTCGCCGCAATAATTCTTCCTACCTGCAACCCTTGTTCCGCTTCAGGAACAGCATTGCCCACAATTACATCGTCCACTCTTTTCGGGTCAAGCTGCGGCACGCTGGCCAGCAAACCTTTAATTACATCAATGGCAAGGTCATCAGGCCTGGTGAACCTGAAGCCGCCTTTTTTACTTTTTCCTACTGCCGTTCTGTAGCCGGCAACGATATATGCTTCCTGCATAGTATTATTTTTTTGTACCCGGCAACGGAATATGAATCATTTTCATTGGCGTTGCACTCTTGTACGGTATACCTATATTCAACAATTAAAAAACAAAAAGGTTGTTTATGCAACTTTCTAATCCAAAGGTAACAGTTCCCTGCAAAAAACCAAACTCAATTATCTTTGCCCATCATGTACAAGATACTCCGTTCTTTCCTGTTCCTGTTCAATCCTGAATGGGTACATTATTTTTCCATGAACAGCCTGAAATTGATTTGCAAATTGCCTTTGGGTAAGTTGGTTATCAAAAAACTGTTTCAACCTGGAGGAAATAATCAATATTCAATATTCAATATTCAATTTCCCAACCGTGTGGGCCTCGGCGCCGGCTTTGATAAAAATGCAAAATATTTGAACGAACTGGAAGCATTGGGCTTTGGTTTTGTAGAGATCGGTACAGTAACCCCCAGGCCGCAGGCAGGCAACGATAAACCGAGGTTATTCCGCCTGCCAAAAGACGAAGCGCTTATCAACCGCATGGGATTTAATAATGATGGGGTGGAAGTAGTAGCAGAGAGATTAAAGCAATGGAGAACTTTAAACTTTAAACTTCAAACTTTAAACCTGGTCATCGGCGGTAATATTGGAAAAAATAAAATTACACCTAACGAAGATGCCTGGAAGGACTATGAAATTTGTTTTACTGCTTTACATCCTTATGTTGATTATTTTGTAGTGAATGTAAGCAGCCCCAATACGCCGGGGTTAAGAGAATTGCAGGAGAAAGATTCATTAAGAAAGATACTTGTGAATTTACAGGAAAAAAATTCGTCAATGGTCAATGGCCGGCCTGAAACTTTGAAGACCCATTCACCATTCACCATTCACCATTCACCCAAGCCCATTCTTTTAAAAATAGCGCCTGATTTAACGCAACAGCAAATAGACGATGTAATTGACCTGGCATTGGAAATAAAATTAGACGGGATTGTTGCCACCAACACAACCATCAGCCGGGAACAACTGAAAACCGAAAAAAGTAAACTGGAACAGATAGGCGCCGGGGGCGTAAGCGGCAAGCCGGTTCAAAAAAGAAGCGCCGAAATTGTTAATTATATTTCTCAAAAGACAAACGGAAAAATTCCCATTATCGCCAGCGGCGGCATTTTTACAGCAGCCGATGCCAGAGAAAAGATGAATGCCGGGGCCAGCCTGGTACAGGTGTGGACAGGTTTTATCTACGAAGGCCCCGGAATTGTAAAAAATATCTGCAACCATTTGTAACTTTATGCCATCTTACTAAAGCCGCAGCAAATTCTACAAACAATATTATTTAAAAACGAAAATTTACAACTATGGCTGAAGAAAAAAAGGAAGAAGGTTTTTTTGATAAACTGAAAAACAAAATTGAAGACCTGAAAGACAAAGCTGAAGAAGTATGGGATAAAGTAGAAGACAAGGCAGAAGATGCCTGGGATGCCACTAAGGCAAAAGCCAGCGAACTGAAAGAAACGGCTGCCAAAAAAATTGACGAATGGGATGGAGAGGATAAAAACCCGGATGGCACTGAAAAAAGCTTTTTAGACAAAGTGAAGACCAAAGCAGAGGGCGCCTGGGATGCCACTAAGGCAAAGGCCAGCGAACTGAAAGAAAAGGCAGAAGATAAAATTGAAGAATGGACAGCAGATGATAAACCGAAGCCACAGGACGGGCCGGTAAAATAATTGGAGCAATGTTAAGAATAAGGGCCGCATAAAAATGCAGCCCTTTCTTTTTTTATTGCATACTTAATCGAAACGAGGTTTTCCAGGATCATCCCAGCAGTTTTAATATATTTTCTTTGCGCCGCCTGCTTATTTTTAGCTGTTCGCCATTTGCCAGTGTAAGCATATTGTTATCAATTGAGATCGCAGATATGAATTGCCTGTTTACAATATGCGTCCTGTGTATCCTGCAAAAAAATTGTTCTTCCAGTTTGTCTTCAAACCAATGCAATACTTTGGCCACAGTAAGTGGTTTGCCGTTGCTGAAAAATAATTTACTGTAGTTGCTGCTTGCCTCGATCCGTACAATATCACAGGCCGGTACCACTTTCATACCTCTGTCAGTCGGAATATAAATTGCTGTATCCATATTGCTTTTTTTAAAAATGAATCATTAAACCCCGGCAATAATGCTTACCGTATCAATACCACGTTGCCTTTCATCTCAATTATTTTTCCGTTTCTTCCTTTACCTTTTACTATCCACACATAGTTGCCTGCCGGTTGTGCTATGCCTTTATAATTGCCATCCCATCCGTTCATGTGACGGCTGGTTTCAAACATCAGTTCGCCATAGCGGTTGAACACCCTGAACAATTCTGTTGATACAATGCCAACAGGTATTGGCCTGAAAATGTCATTCCTTCCATCGCCGCCGGGAGAAAAAGCAGTCGGTACATAATAAGTGATGCCGTTATAGGTTTTTATTTTTATTGTGTCGTACCCCTTGCAGCCTTTATCATCTGTTACAACAACAGTAAATAAAATACTGTCTGCATAAATAGTTGCCAATGGGTTTGCGATAGTGGCATTGTTCAATAAGCCTGCAGGCTGCCACAAGTAATCCACGCCGCCGGTTGCCTGCAATTGATGCGGCATTCCTGTTACTGCAATGGTATCATTGCCTGCAAAAGCCGCTACCGGAGGCTGCTTGGTAACCATCACCGTATCACTTACCAGGTAGTTGCAGCCATAACCATCGGCAATGGTAATGATATATTGCTGTGCTGTACCTATTGGTTTTACAATTGTTGAAGAAGCTGAAGGGTTTTGAATACCCCCGGCATCAACAGGCGACCATTGGTAAGTGACAGGCGCATTGCTGTTATTGACCTGTACAGAAAGCGTGGTGGTTGAATCACTTTCACAAATGCCTTTATCATTCCCGGCATCAACTAACTGTACGGGATAACTGCTTATCGTCACGGGCTGTATGGTAAAGCACCCTGTGCTGTTAGCGCCTTTGATATAGTATGTTCCGCTTGTTGCAGTTGCTGCATTGTTAAATGAAATCGTTGCCGCTGTATCCTGCCAGTAAGTATAAGTAAGTCCCGGCGAAGAGCCTGCTGTAACATCGGCGGCGGTAAGGTCTGCCGTTTGCGGAATGCACAATATTGCAGGAGCAGTAATAACTACGGTTGGCGCTGCACTAACGGATACATCAACAACGGCCGTATCAGCGCAGCCTTGTGAGGTGATGCTTATTAACTGGTATGCCCCGGCAACGTTTACAAAAGCAGGATCGCTTACCGGCGCATTACCCATTGTCCATGTATTAGTATTGTGACCGGTGTTGAACTGGTTCAGTAAATTGATGCTGCCATCGCTGCAAATACCGGAAGAAATATCATTACCAAGATCTGGTTTTGCGTGAATGATAAGCGTTATGAATGCAGTATCTGTACAGTTAAAACTGCTGTTTACCTTTAACCGGTATATTCCTCCTGCATTGACAGCAACCGGTGTGGGAATAATATTGTTGCCGAAAGACCATTCTGCTGTTAACCCGGTTGTATTATACAATGCAGCCAGGTCAATTGTATTTCCCTGGCAAATGGCAGCAGTAGTGTCATTTCCAATAGCAGGCCTGGGGTCAATACTATAAGTAACAAGGGAAGTATCTTTACAACCGGCAGCGCTGCTTGCAATTAACTGGTATGTGCCTGCGGTGTTTACTGTTGCAGGGTTAGCAACCGGTACATTGTTCAATATCCATATGGTAGTTGATCCTTGGGTATTATAAAGGGCCGCCAGGTCAATAGTTCCGCAATTGCTGGTATCAATGTCATTTCCCAAAACCGGTTTTGGGTCAATAGTAAGTGATATGATCGCTGTATCTGAACAGCCAAAATTATTTTCGGCTACCAGTTGATAATTGCCCCCTGTATTTACTGCCAATGAATTAATGACAGGATTGCCATTAAAGATCCATTGTGCTGCAAGGCCGGTTGTTATAATCGTATTATCAAGGTTGAAACTGCTGCCTTCGCAAACGCTTTTATTTTGATCATTCCCGAGCGCAGGTTTGGGATCAAACGATACTGTTACTGTTGCGGTATCGCTGCAGCCGCCTGCATTCACTACAATAAGCCTGTAATTGCCTGCAACAATTATGTTGGCAGGGTCAGCAACAGGATTATTAGTGAATATCCAGCCGGCAGTGAGACCGGCAACGTTGTAATAATTAGTAAGATCAATGCTTTGACCTGAACAAATATTTACACTTGTATCATTGCCTAACAGCCGGGAATTGGCAATGGTTACATTATAAGTACTCACCAAACTATCGCAGCCTCCCAATGAAATCAGTGTATCAATATAAGTGCCGCTGCCCTGCTCCACTGCTCCTGACGGCAGCGTAAGGGAAGTGCCTGCACAAAGTGTAGTGTCAACCGTTAGCAAAATGGGGGAGGAAAGCAATATGATATTGATCGAATCTGCGGTAACACAATTGCCATTATCAACCTGCACCCAGTATAAGCCAGGCGCCGTAACTGAATAAGTCGGATCATTTGTGCCATCCTGCCAGTTGTATATTGTAGCACCCGGTGTAGTGGCATTTAAAATAAAATTGTTTGGTATCATGCATACGGCCGTATCGCTCCCAATATTGGGTGCTGCTTTCACTGTAAGGTTTACAATGCGTATCAGGCTGTCGCAGCCACCGGCATATTTAAGCGTATCCCTGTAAGTGCCTGCGGTGCTCACTTCTGTTCCTGATGGCAGGATAAATGTATTGCCACCGCAAATGCTTGTGTCAATTGTTGCAGATAACGGTGCCGGGTAGCCCAAAATATTAATGGTATCCTTGATAGTGCAGTTGCCGTAATCAATATCTACCCTGTATTGGCCGGGTGCAGTTACTAAAAAAGTATCGGCAGTGCTGTTGTTCTGCCAGCGGTATGATAAGGCGCCACTCATGTTTGCATCCAGTATATAACCGCCATTGACGAGGCAAACTGTTGTGTCACTCCCAAACGGACGTACTGCATTTACATTATTTACTTCAAATGAATCCCTGTACACACAATCGGAGTAAGTAATATCAACCCAGTAAAACCCCGGCACACTCATGTAAATAGACCTTGTAGTGGCGCCGGTATTCCAGCGGTATGTTTCTCCCGAAACTCTCCGTACATCCACCAATACTGAATCAGTACACAAATTAATTTGCCGCAACGGCCTTGCACCGATCGGGCTGATGAGTACCCTTACTGTATCGGCACTGATGCAGCCATTGTAGGTAACCTTTACCCGGTAGTTGTTGCTACCGGTGGCGGTTACCCTGAAAGTATCGGCAATACTGTTATTCTGCCATAGATAGGTGGCACCGGGGTGCGATGTGGCCCTCAATACTACAGGCGCTGTGCTGTTGCACTGGATAATATCAGGGCCAAAATCAATGTATGGCCTGGCAGGCACTGTAAATGTTCTTGTAGAAGAATCCGCCTTGTTGCAACTTGTATTTCTTACGATGAGTTTAATGGTGTAAGTGCTATCAACCGGCAGCACAGGATAAAAATAAGATGGAGATACAGCAGTAGATGTAGCACCGTTATGCCCAAGGTCCCAATGATAAGTGATGTTATTACCAAATGTTGAGTAATTGATGAATTTTATAGAGTCATCTTTTGTGCAGTCAAACGAGGGTAAAAAGTTGGCCGTGGCAAGGCAGTTATTGAGCGGCAGGCAGGTATCAGCATGGGTAATGGCCGACACCTGCAGGTCAATAGTGCCTGTTACGGCTGTATTATTTTTTACAACAGGCGTAAACACCTGGATGTAATAACTCTGCCCCGGCACAAGGCATTCATACGTATTTTGTGTCAATGCGTCCAGTACACAACTTTGTTCCTGCATAGCGCCGCAATCACCTGTCATCATCCTGTATTTGATATCACTGCTGGAAGCATTTGTGTTTTCCACTAAAAAAGTAGTTACATCCAGTGTGTCGGTGCCACCAATATCCATACGGAACCAGCTTGTTTTGTATTGTGCTGTCACGCCGTTCTGCGGACAAGTGAGTGTTGGGCCAAACTCGCCATAGTCAGTACCAATGGTGTGGCAATTCACCAATACAGAAGCAGAAGCGCTTCCGGCCCCGTTGATAGCGGCAGGTACGGCACGGCTGCAAAAATCACCTTCCTGCTCTATCATTTCTATTTCGGGAACCACATACTGGTTTACCCTGTTGCAGCCCGGCAGTATCAAATAATATGTTCCTGCAGTAACACAGCTCTGCGACCATGAACCGGTGGGGGAGCTAACGGTGGCCCTCGGCTGCACTTTTAAACTATTGATACTGGAATCGCCGGGAATGGTTTCTTTATGCAGTTGTATATCATCATCGCTGTAATACACATTGTTGCCGATGCGTATGCGGTAGCGTATATTTCCCGTAATGGTTGAATTGAATTTATACCACAGTGTTTTAGTGCAACCATTTTGCCCGGTACTTAAAGGGTCAGGCGTATTTCTTGTAGCGCATGAATAATTATCCTGTTCGCCTGTATAGGTACCGGCTCCAATGGTACCTATATCACCCGCCTGGTAGTAATGGTCAAATTTTGGCATCACCAGGTTAAATGAATCAAACATGATTGACACATCTATCTGCGTATTGGGCAACTGGCCGCCGGGCTCATCAGAAATGCCATTTACATTATCTACCAGGATATAGTAACGTGTAGGGGTAGCCGTACAGGGGTCACGGTAAAAAGAAATATTATTAGGTGCATTATAGCAATAATAGTAGGTGATGTAGTTCAGTGTGATGAACTTTAACCCATTGGCAACAGTAGAATCTACTAACCCGCCGGATTGTACAGAAGTAAAGGGAAGTGACGCATCTACATCGCTGCTGTACACTGCAAACCTTGGTTGCAGCCCACGCTGCAAAGTTTTATTCTCCACTTTTACCCTTACTGTGCCGGGATGGTCCACTACAAATGTGTACCATAAATTTCTTCTTGCAATATTGCCGGAGCTTTGAGGGAAAGCATCATTATACAAAGGCTGGTTATTGGCAGTGCTGTAAATATTGCCGTTCACCTTTACATTGCAGGCGGTGTTGGTGGGGTCGCTGTCAAAAGCGCCGGTGGTACAGTAAATAAAATCGCTGCTGGGTGGCCTTGTCGGGTGCAATGGGTTGATATCCCCCACCTTTCCAAAATGATAAACTGAATCGGGCGGCACCGTTCCAAAATCATAGGCATTACCTGCAAAATCAAAACGGGAATAATCAACCCTGTCAATAAAAATAGAGGGTGTTACACTGCGGCAAATATTGGCATCTTTTGCAAATATCACCAGCGTATAGGTACCGGGTTGAAAATGGCAGAACTGTATATTTCCTATAGAACTGTTGCATGAATGAACAGGCGCTGCTGTTGCAAACAATAAAGAATCCGTTCTTACATCCTTATCATATACAGCAGCAAAATATCCCCCGGTATTGATCTGCAAAAAGCTAACCTGTGTTGTTTTGAATACATAATATGCCACCCTGTTAGATGCAGCTTCGCATGCGATGACCGGGTGGCTGGAAAAAGGGGTATCGAGTGTACAATTAAAATATTCAATTGGTAAATTAAAGCTGGTATCTGTTCTTGGGTATACAGGCGTGCTGATTGCCCTTGTGCCCCACTGGATCAAATGCGGCGTATTGCCTGCGGCTACCGATGCTTTATACGGCCGGTTAAATTTGGGGCCGGGGCAGGCTGCTGTAATGGTAATATCAACTTCATCAAAATAGCTTACATAGCCATTATACCTGTTGCCAATATTTGTCAGCCGCATGGTGCTGTCATAATTTGGCCCTGTTCCCCAACTTATCAATGTGTACCATCCTGAAGGCAGGGGAGCACAGTTATTGGTGGTGCCGGCTGTACTGAAACAATCCCATTGACCCCCTATCCGGGTTAATCCCGCCATGCCGTCGGTGGCTTTACCATAAAATAAAGTTCTTGTTCCGTAAGCCTGCCCTACACACCAGCCACCATAGCCCGGATTTGAAAACCGAACGATCGCATCTTCTTTCAAATAAAATTGCCTGTAAATAGCTTTGGTGGCAGGCCTGCCAACTAAAGTACACGGAGAATAGCCATTAATTGGAATAGCATTGTCGGTACAATCCCAATAATCTCTTTTACCACGTATGGTGCCGCCATTCGGCCCGAGTGTATCCATTATGCTGCCCATATTGAGCGCATTTTGCAGGCTGTTGAATTGTGTCCTTGTTTTTTTAAAAGTAAATGTGGGCCTGTCAACCCAGCCTACTGTGCCGGTGTTGCCCATGGAGGCAAATGTGTAAACACCCGGTACCACACAAGCTGTTTTATTCTGGCAGTATTCTTCACCGTCTATGCAAAGGGATCTGGGTACAATGCTATTGACCTTATCGGGAAAACCGAAAACATTTTGTGCTGATGCCAAAGCGTTGGCATCGCCTGCATACAATTTATACCTGAATGGCGGGTTGTTGCCATCCAGCATATTGTTAAATTCAACTGTGCCGCTGTCTGCAAGAATAAATTGCCTGTAAATTATTTTATCGTTGATTGGTGAGCAGGCAGTGTCCCACGGGCGCAGGGTAGGCTGGCAGCCGATCGTATCAGGTAATGATTGATAAGTAATGCCATCCGCAAGTGGAAGTTGTACTGAACCTGCCCTGTTAATGCTGTCGAACCTGCCTGGTGCATATAAAGAATAATTACTTGCAGCCTGCCTGTTGTAAGTGATCAACTGCACCTGGAAACGGCTGCCAAGGTTAGTAA
>JBEHYP010000078.1:0-17269 GCA_048498115.1 Bacteroidota bacterium
AACCTTACCGCTGTAGCGCTGCCCGTTGATGAAGAAAGTAGGCACATCCTTTACGCCACGGTCATGGCCCTCCTTAATGTCTCCCTGCACCTGCCAGCCAAAAGTGGCATTCACAAGGTCATCCAAAAATTTCTTATTGTTTACGCCTGCTTCTTTACTGTACAGCTTCAAGCTGGTGGTACCAAGATTCCGGCGGTTGGCAAAAAGGATATTGTGCATTTCCCAAAATTTACCATTTTGTGCTGTTGCCACCGCCGCTTCGCCGGCTTTCAGGCTGCGCTGGTGTATTTTGGTAAGGGGAAAATGGCGGAAATTAAAACGCACCTTGCCATCATAATCTTCCAGTATCTGCTTTACCACTTCATTTGCCTTTGCACAGGCCTCACTTTCATATTCACCAAATTCTTCCAGGGTAACAGGGGCGTTTACATTGCCCACAAATACATCCTTCGGCTCAATGATCTCCATTATTTCTTTCTTAAATGCCATATCTATAGTTTTTGTATTGACTTAATTTTTTATACTTCCCTTTAATAACAACTTTCAATCAATATTGTTTACCAGAGGCTGGATACGCCTTACCGGTAGTTTTGAAAGCGGCTGAAGGTAAACATATTTTGTTTTTTTCAAAAACCAGTCTCAACTTTTTCGCTAACAGGTTTTCAACAAGGCTGTAAATCAATGTTTTGACATCGAAATAAGCTGCATTTTAACCTTCCGTTAACTTTTTTCCTTTTTTAGGCGGCTGCTTTTCAGTTGGCGCTTCATTGCGGAAGGCCACTACACCGTCAAATACATCTACCAGCACCGGTTTGGTTTTGTCAATATCACCGGCCAGTATCCGCTTGCTCAACTGGTTTACAATCTCCTTCTGAATAAGCCTTTTGAGCGGCCTTGCGCCAAACTGGGGGTCGTACCCGTTATCAGCCAGGTATTCTACTGCGTAATCGCTGAAAGTTAATTGTATGCCTGATTTTGATACCATGTCTTTCAATTGTTCCAGCTGGATGCCGATAATCCCTTTTATTTCACTCTTCATCAGCGGCTGGAACATGATGATTTCATCTATCCTGTTCAAAAACTCAGGACGGATGGTCTGCCTTAGCAGGTTAATCACTTCAGCTTTGGTGCTTTCCACCACTTCTTCTTTATTCTTTTCGCTGATATTTTCAAAATTATCCTGTATGATTTGGCTGCCCATGTTGCTGGTCATTATCACGATGGTATTTTTGAAATTCACCACCCTGCCCTTATTGTCGGTAAGGCGGCCATCATCCAGCACCTGCAGTAAAATATTGAATACATCGGGGTGGGCTTTTTCTATTTCGTCCAGCAACACCACGCTGTAAGGTTTTCTCCTGACTGCTTCCGTTAGCTGCCCGCCTTCATCATAGCCCACATAACCCGGAGGAGCGCCTACCAGCCTGCTAACAGAGTGCTTTTCCTGGTATTCGCTCATATCAATACGGGTCATCATGCTGTCATCGTCAAAAAGATAATCAGCCAATGCTTTTGCCAGTTCTGTTTTACCCACACCGGTAGTGCCCAGGAAAATGAAAGAGCCAATCGGCCTTTTTGGATCCTGCAAACCGGCACGGCTCCTGCGGATGGCATCGCTTACGGCTTCTATCGCTTCATCCTGTCCTACCACCCTCTTGTGCAGCTCATCTTCAAGATTCAACAATTTTTCCCTTTCGCTCTGCAGCATTTTTGTTACGGGGATGCCGGTAGCCTTGGCTATGCTTTCAGCAATGTCTTCTGCATCCACTTCTTCCTTTAATAAACGCTTTTCGCTGATATCACCCAGCAGCTTTGTCTGTTCATCAATTATTTTTTGCTGCTCCTGCACTTTGCCGTAGCGTATTTCAGCCACTTTACCATACTCCCCTTCCCTTTCTGCTTTTTCGGCTGCCAGTTTTAAATTTTCAATCTGGCTTTTTGCATTCTGTATTTTTTCCACCACTTCTTTTTCCTGCTGCCATTTGGCCTTAAAAGTGTCACGCTGCACAGACAGGTTGGAGATTTCTGTATTGAGCTCTTTTAATTTTGCTTCATCATTTTCTCTTTTGATCGCTTCCCTTTCTATTTCCAGCTGGCGGATCTGCCTTTCTAATTTATCCAGTTCTTCGGGCATTGAATTCATCTCAAGCCGCAGCTTGGCAGCGCTTTCATCAATCAGGTCAATGGCTTTATCGGGCAAAAAACGGTCAGTAATATAGCGGTGTGACAGTTCAACTGCAGCAATGATCGCTTCATCTTTTATCAGTACATGGTGATAGGTTTCGTACCTGTCTTTCAATCCACGAAGGATAGATACAGCGTCTTCCACCGAAGGTTCATCTATCAATACTTTTTGAAAACGCCTTTCAAGCGCCTTGTCTTTTTCAAAAAATTTCTGGTATTCGTTCAGGGTGGTGGCGCCCACAGCCCTTAATTCTCCTCTTGCCAGGGCAGGCTTTAAAATATTGGCTGCATCCATGGCGCCATCACCGCCACCGGCGCCTACCAGCGTGTGTATTTCATCAATAAAGAGGATAATACTGCCATCACTTGCAGCCACTTCTTTTACCACGCTCTTCAATCTTTCTTCAAACTCACCTTTGTATTTGGCGCCTGCAATCAGTTGGCCCATATCAAGCGCATAAATAACTTTTGTTTTCAGGTTTTCAGGCACATCTCCGTTTACAATACGCATAGCGAGGCCTTCGGCAATAGCAGTTTTACCCACGCCCGGTTCGCCTACCAGTATCGGGTTGTTCTTGCTCCTTCTTGAAAGGATGTGC
Source organism: Bacteroidota bacterium (assembly GCA_048498115.1). Classification (GTDB taxonomy): domain Bacteria; phylum Bacteroidota; class Bacteroidia; order Chitinophagales; family Chitinophagaceae; genus Ferruginibacter. The sequence goes on from JBEHYP010000078.1 coordinate 2,784, forward strand.
AGCGTCCTTCTTATTTCTTCGTCACGGCCAATTACAGGATCTAGTTTTCCCTGCCTTGCCAGCTCGTTCAAATTCTTTGCATATTTGTTCAGGGAGTTAAACTGTGTTTCCTGTGTTTGAGAAGAAATAGTGCTGCCTTTGCGGAGATCTTTTATCGCTGCAACCAGCCCTTTTTCGGTAAGCCCTGCATCCTTCAGTAATTTGGCACTGTTATCATTGCCCTGAAGCAAGGCCAGTAACAAATGTTCTACGCTTACAAATTCATCGTTAAAACCTTTTAGTGAGGCAGTAGCTTTAAGCATTACATTGTTCATGTCCCTGCTTATCGTTTGTGCAGGTTCACCGGTTTGCGTTTTAGGCAAGCGGCTAATGGCTTCATCAATTTTGCTTTCCACAAAATTTACGTTCACATTATTTTTCTTCAGCAAAAATTCAATCGGCGAATCATCATTACTTAACAATGCTTTGAGCAAGTGCTCTGTTTCAATATTAGGATTTTGGCTGTTAAAAGCCTGCTGCTGTGCCTGGGCCACAGCTTCCTGTGCTTTGATAGTGAAATTATTTAAGTTCATATTTGTAAAAAGTTATAAAGTGTAATACAACCGGCACATACAATTACAATGCCTGCTCCGGGATTTTCCAATAATTTAAACCAATGCATCAAATGATACTCCAAGAAAGAAATTCAGTAATTATGTCGTGTAACTTCCATCCTGTCTGCCGCAAGTGCAGTTTTATTTTGATTTTCATGTTAGTATTACAGGTTTGCAATGCCCAGTATAAATTTGACAGGGTAGATACCTGGCTTAAAGATAACGTGAAGGAATTGGGCGGCAGGGCAGTTTTGGTTATTTATAAAGACGGGCAATTAGTTTATGATCATGCGGAAAATAACCTGACCGGTATGCAAAAATTTGTCGGGAAACGGCTGGCCCGCCGGCAGGGAAAAAATACCGATGAGGTATTACAGGATTTTGACGGCGGTACTAAAATTATGATTGCCAGCTGCAGCAAATGGTTAAGTGCTGCCCTGGTAATGACCTTTGCAGATGAAGGCAAATTGAACCTGGAAGATTCTGTTGGCAAATACTTACCTGTAATGACCGCCCACGGCAAGGGCAGTATTACCATTTGGCAGTGCCTTAGCCATCTTACCGGAATAAATACCGGCTCTCTTAAAGACACAAGAGGAGAAATTAACGGGGTAAAAACAATGGATAATGCTATTGCCCTGATTGCGGGAAAGCCAATGGAAGGCGAACCGGGAAAAACTTTTCACTACAGCAGCGCCGGGCTGCAGATTGCCGCCGCCGTAATTGAAAAAATAAGCGGCAAAGATTTTAAAACCCTGTTCAGGGAAAGGATTGCAGTCCCCTGCGATATGGTCAATACTGATTTTGGCGATGGCAGGGTACCCCTGCCGGCAGGCGGTGCAAGAAGCACTGCCGTAGACTACCTCCATTTTTTAACTATGATATTAAACAACGGGATGTATAATGGCAAGCGGATTTTATCTGAAAAATCTGTTACTGCTATGCAGGTAAACAGGATAACCAAAGCATGCAATATTGCATATACGCCTGCTGAAGCCGGAGGCTGGGGCTATGGGCTTGGGGAATGGGTAGCTCCTGCCTGTGGCTTATCACCCGAAAAAACATGGGGCTGCAGTGAAGAAGGTGCCCGGTCATTTTTTGCCGGCAGCCCCGGGCTGTTCGGCAGCTTTCCGTGGGTGGACAATGATAAAAAATATGCAGCCTTCCTGCTCACGTTCGGCTTTAAAAGCAAGGGAAGAGGCGAACGGTACAGGGAATTAAAAAGCCTGGTAGATGAAGCACTCGAGTAATTATTCCTGTTTCACCAGCACAATTTTATTTTTGTCTGATTTGGCTACCTGGTCGTAAAATTTTACAGCATCATTATATTCTTTAGCCGGGAAGCGTCCGCTGTACTGTTCCAGTAAACGGTAATACATAATTTTATTTTCTCCTGCTTTAACTGAAGAAATGTATCTGCCGAATTTGGTATCAAGTGATACATCTTTGGGAATGCTTTCAGGCATATATCCCGCAGGTATTTTTATTTCAACCGAATCTATGTAGCGATAAGCATCTTTTATTACATACTCATATTTCCGGGCTGTATCCGGCACCAGTTTATCAATGCTGCTGAATATATTAGGCGCAATAAACATTCTTTTACCGGTAACAGCTGCGTAGTTATCCAATTGTATTTTGAGGTGTTCGGCAATAGCCGGCACTTTCCCTTTTTGTTCTGTATAATCATTTTGCAGCACTTTGTACGTTGGAAGGTTCAGCATAGTGTTCAGGTATTTTTCTCTTTCTTCTTTTGTAGCGTCATGCAGCAGGGAGTGTGGCCAGTCCTGCTGTAACCCTGAGTAACTATTCGCTATATCGGCTATTGTATTTCCCTGTTCATCTGCTACAGCTTTTACAATGCTTATAAGCGTATTGTCGTCAATATTGTACACTGGCGTATGTATGATTTTTGCGCCTGTTTCCTCAATCAGTATTGCACTCCTGTTGCCGGTAAAACTTCCCATATATCCCGGCGATACGGTTTGGCTGGTACATTCCAGCCACATGGTATCCTTATCCAGCGGCACACATGATATCACATGATTGGCCTGAGAAAAAGGAAAATCTTCAATGAAAGCCGGAACAGATTTACCACCATATATTTCTACGTACTTGCCTGTAATGCCTGCTTCTTTCAGCAATGCAATCATGTAATTTGAAAGCGCCTTGCAATCACCATATTTTTTATCGGCTACATAGCTTGCTTCAAATGGCTGCCAGCCGCCAATGCCAAGCTGGATACTGATGTACCTTGTATTTTGCTGAAGAAATTCATATAGAACGGTTACTTTTTCCCTATCACCTGGCAGGTGATCTGTAAGCTCATGCACTTTTTGCCTGATATTATCAGGCAGTATATCCCTGCCTTTTATTAGCTGGTACATAAATTTTCCATATTCTTCCCATGTAGCCATACTGCCCTTATAGCCCTGTACTTCAAATTGTGAAGGCGCAAAGTACACTACTGGTACCAGTTCTGTAAGCGGAGGCGCATTCTTCTCGGCTTTTTTTGCAGGGATATTTTTTATTTCCCATGTATAAATTTTATTACCATTCTTTTCCGTGATAACAGGCCGGTCGGGAAAATTCAGTTGCTTATAACGCACGGGATAATCAACAGGCGCCACTATTGTGAACTTGCTGTATTGCACCGACATGTTAAATGCCCGCTGGGGCATCCATTTGGGAAAAGACTGCGTCCCGTTATATTCGTCCTCTTCTTCGTACTGTACCGTGTAAGGATAATCGGAAGAATAGAATGTATTTTCCTTATACCTTAAATCAGACTGCAGGCTAAAACCATCGTATGCGCCATTATCTTTCCAGTCATTTTTTTTGGTATGCCTGATTTCGCTTCCCGTAATATTAAAAAGTTTTCCTTCCAGGGATACAATGCTGCAGAACTTATCATAGTAAGTGGTATATCCTGCAAATCCGGTTGCTGCCCTGTTTAATATGGTGTAGGCATGTTTTTCCGACAATGTATATTTTGCAGGGGATTTTATGGTCAGCACATATTCTTCATAACGGCTTACCACATCTGCATTTTTACGCAGCGAATCAGGAATAAAAAGAGTATTATATTCCTGCGAATAAGCAAGTGAGACAAACAAGCCGGAAAGGAAGACGGTCAAAAATATCTTCATATATCATCTTGTCTTTTTAAATACAATCTGTTCTGCTTCTTTTTTTACAATATAAGCGTAAAAGTCCCTGAGTGTCTGGTAATCTTCATTGGGAAAAAATGTTTTTTTCACCTGTAGCCTGCACCGCATTTGCACACGGGCTTCATCTGCTGATATGATATACTCAAACATTCCTTCATCCCCGTTAAGCATCAGGCGCACAGATTTTGGCAGTTCATCTACTTTATATCCTTTGGGCATTTCCATTGATAATGAGTAAATATTATCCTGTGTGTAAGGCATTTCAACGGGATAATTACGTACTGCTGCTGCAAACGGGTTTTTCTTAACCGCTTCTCCCAGCATAGGATTGAAATAAATAATATCGGCCTCACCAAAGCCAGTAAACTTTAAATTGTATTTTAAAGCCACCGGCTCATCCAGCTTTTTTAATGAATCAACCTGTATATCTGATAATTCAATTTCATCAGAAAATGCCGTTTTTATTGCCTTGCCATATTCATCCATCCCCGATTTTGCAACCTCATCCCTTATATCCAGGGAACTGATATATCCTTTATTGCCTGTAAAAAAGCCCTGTACCAGGCCATTATCGCTGTTTTCTATAAATACCGAAGCCAGGTTGGTTTCATTCAATGAATCCGCTGCAATATATACAGCATCGGCAGTGGATTTCGTAATAACCCTCGCCTGTCCATTGTACACCTTAGGTGGCAGTTTATTAAATCCAAGCCTGGGAACGGAAGCATCTAAAAAATAAGCGTTATTGCCGGATGATACCTGTACCACAACATAATTGTATTTATCCATGAGGGGATATATTTCATTGGTATAACCATGCGCCCTCGTGCTCAACAATACAGGGTTGGCAACAATATCCTGCGTACGCAGCATGGCAATCAGCAGCATATTGATATCTGCAACCGAACCGCTTTTGTTTTTCATCACATCCTTTAATGAAGTTGTTACCAGGTATCCGCTATAATTTGTACAGGTAAAATTATCCCTCACATGCTCATATATCTTCTTTATTTTCTCATCTTCAGAAGTAATCCCGGTAACAATGGCGGCCACATCATTATCAAGCCAGTTATTGGGCCTGTTGATGAGCACTCCAAAATGTTCATGTTCTTTTAGGCCCTCGCTTGCTTTTTCCCAGCTATTCATTACATTTTGAGGAATTGAATGAGGATAAGCTATCTGCTGTAATTGAAATTCAATTTTAGAAACGGCATTTTCTATAGTAGTGGTAAATGGCTCTTCCTTTAAAGCCGGCACATTTTTCATTATCCAGGTGTGGTTATCAATTGAGCCATCAATAGTAAAATGCTCATTACGGCTCCCAACGTTATTCGGATTGGAAAGAGAAGATAAGCCGGGGGAAACGTCAACGTGTTCTGTAAATGAAAAACTGGTTTGAGATTTGTCAACTTTATCTACAGCAAAAGCCTGGTATCCCTGTGACAGTATAATAAATTTATAAAATTCCGGTATGGCAGCTTCATACTGGCTCCACAGGGTGGGGTAATGATTCTGGAAAGTCCAGTCCCGGAGGTTAAAGAAAAAATCAGATTTTATTTCGTAAGAATATTCAATTATACTGCCTTCTTTCAAAGCAGGAAAAGTAAATTTCCTTAACGTCCAGTAATCGTTTTTCTTTTCGGTAAACAAAGATGATTTATCAACCTTTGTTGATACCACTTTACCGTTTTCAATATTATAGGTAAATGCATCCAGGTAAGTCAGCTTTTCTGACTTGCTGTTGCCGCCTACATATAGTGGTATTATTACCGTAGCTGCGTCAAAGCCATTTTTATTGATAATCTTAATCCGCTTTTTTTCTTTAAAGACCAGGGAAAAACTAAGCTCTGTTGTATTGGCTATAAATTCAGAACTCCCTGCATCTGCCACTATCACAGCATTGGTGCTGCTGTCAATGAGCGGGGATTGCACATTAAAATCCTCCAGGGTTACCTTTCCGAATTTTATCGGTAATTTGTCCTGTGCCAAAAGGGCATTTTGAAAAGCAAAAGCAGCAGATACCAGGAGGGTATTTCTCATCAAAAAGTGCATAAAGAAAAGGAGTTAAGGTTAATTAATTTTGCAATATAGGTAAAATATAATATTACAATTGTCAATTATAAAAAAACATACGGAAATAGTAAAAAAGCAGGCCGCCCGCCTCGGTTTTGATTACTGTGGCATTGCCAAAGCTGAAAAGCTTGACGAAGACGCCAGGCGGCTTGAGCAATGGCTAAACAAAGGAATGCAGGGCAATATGCAGTATATGGAAAATTATTTTGACCTGCGCACAAACCCTTCCCTGCTGGTGCCCGGCGCCAAATCGGTCATCACCTTATTGCTGAATTATTATCCACCGCATTTACAGGATAATGCAGCCCCCAAAATCGCCAAGTATGCTTACGGAAAAGATTACCATGAGGTAATAAGGGAAAAGCTGAATACATTACAGCAGGCAATGAAAGAAGAAATGGGAGAAATTAATGGTCGAGGCTTTGTTGACAGCGCCCCCGTACTGGAAAGGGCATGGGCGCAAAAAAGCGGACTGGGCTGGATTGGAAAAAATGGCAACCTCATCAATACCAAAAGCGGGAGCTTCTTTTTTATTGCCACGCTCATTATTGATGCCGAACTTGAATACGATGCCCCCATAGCCAAAGATTATTGCGGCACCTGCACAAGATGTATTGACAACTGTCCCACCGGCGCCATACTGCCCGATAAAGTAATTGATGGCAGCAGGTGCATCAGCTATTTCACGATTGAATTGAAAGATGCATTGATGCCGGAAACAATGAAAGGAAAATTTGATAACTGGATGTTTGGCTGTGATGTATGCCAGGATGTGTGTCCCTGGAACCGCTTTAGCAAACCGAATAATGAAATTGAATTTACCCCTTTACCACAAATATTAAATTTTACCAGCAACGACTGGGAGGAACTGGCGGAAGAGAATTTCAAGGTCATTTTTAAAGATTCCCCGTTAAAACGCAGCAAGTTTGCCGGCATAAAACGAAACCTGAAATTCATAAAGCAGCTGTAATCATTTTGCGAATTTTTTTTGCAGCCGCAGGCCAATAAAGTTAAAATGTTTACCTGCATTTATACCGGAGGCAGCAAGCTGCGTAAGGCTGTAATAAAATTCAGGGCCAATGATAAAAGCTTTTTCATTTTTTCCTGCAAGGTTGATACCTGCCGATGCCGACAGGCCAATGAAGAAATTATTAAAAGCCGATTTATTTTCATAATAAATACCCTGTGAAGTATTAAAATGAAGAGAATTGGTGGCAAATAATTTTGAAAAATCAACACCGGCCTCCATATTTATTTCCTTTTTACCAATATTAAAAACAGCAGCGGACAATGAGAACGGCACTGTGGCCAGGTGATAATAATTAGTATGTGCATTGGCATTGCCATATTGGTATACCCGGTTAGAAAGCACCTGCGACAATGAATCGGATTTGTTGCCGGTTTTTATGGAAGTAGTAAGTAACTGGTACCGTATGCCTGTACTCATTTTTATTTTGCCAGAAAGTTGCCTGTAAAGAACGATGCCTGCGCTAAAACCCAACCCGGCTTCAGGTACCGAAGGAGAATAATAATTACCGCTGTTACCAATACCGCTTCCTGTACCGGTAGTTGGAACGCCGGCCGAATAATCTGAATTTCCAAGCGACTTTTCCTTTATCAAACCTTCATTTGTTGACGATCTGCCTGCAGAAAAAGTAAATGCGATGCTCCACAAATGTTTTTTATTTTGTTCCGGCTTGCTCTTTTTAGATGCTGAATCATTATTATCCGCCGGCTTTACTATATCTTTTAGTTCAGGTATATTCTTTTTTTCAATTGCGAGAGTAGATTTAACTTCTTCAACAGTATCAACTTCTGGTTCTTGCTTTTGTGATGATGCTTCAACAGTTACTTCTTCTCCTGTATTATTTTCCGGTAACGAAGCTGCAACAACAGCTTTAGCTTTTGGCCTTATTTTCTTTTTTATTCCTGTATACTCCCTGTTCTTATTTTTTGTTGTTGAATTATCTTCCTGTACACCTGCTATGGCTTGTGTACCCGGATGATCATACTGACTGCCTGAAATTTTGTTTCCTGTTTGTTCTGTTTTATTCCCGCTGTTGATTAATTCATTTATTTTTTCACCATTGTTTCCAGCAAGCAAATTTCCTCCATCCTGCTTTGCTGCAAGCGGTGCTTTGTTATCATGCTGCCCCATTTTTGTAAGCGCAAAGCTGCCGAGCAGGGATAAAAAAAGCAATAGCAGAAAAATCATTCCGCCCCGGCGGCGCTTTTCCTTCTTCACCTGCTCCTTCACTTTTTGCCATACCCCTTCATCCGGCTCCACTTGCAGGCTGCTCATTTTTTGCTGCAGTATTCTTTCAAAATTATTTTCCTGCATAATGCCGTTGTTTAGATGTTGATGATATATTCTCTATCCACTCCATCAATAAGTATCGTGCCCTTGCATATTGCGATTTGGAAGTGCCTTCACTGATGCCCAGCAACTGGCCAATTTCCACATGCGTATACCCTTCTATTGCATATAAATTAAAAATTGTTTGAAAACCTATTGGCAACTGCCGTATTAGCTCCGCCAGTTCTTTTACATCCAAATTCACCTGTGGGTTCAGGTCGGTCACAGGATGCAGCGGTGCTTCTGTAAAAACCATTTCAGTACGGTATTTCTTATTTTTCTTCAGGTAATTAAGTGCAGTATTCACTATTATCCTTCGTATCCAGGCTCCCAGTTCGCCGGAAGCATTGTAGTCTTTTAGGTGCAGGAATACTTTTATAAAACCTTCCTGCAATATATCTTCCGCATCATGCAATGATTTGGTATAGCGGTAACACACCCCCAGCATCAGCGGGGCATAATGCCTGTACAATTGCTCTTGCGCAAGCGGTTTTTGCCTGATACAATCTTTTAACAGTTGCCGGTGGTCCATCGTGCTGTGTAGGCTGACAATGTTTTAAAGATAACCGTTGCACAGCGGAAAAAAAAGAGGTGAAGTGATTTATGGCCTTGATTCAAGATACAGCTTGAGATTATCCAGCGCTGCCTCATAACCGGGCCCGGTGAGTTTATCAATAAAGATGGCATAAAATTTTTCCCATGGATACCAGTGCAGGTGCGTGGTGGCTACCCAGTCCACTTTTGTTTGAGCGGAAGACGGGATAGATGAAAAACGAACCTGGTTACTGATATCATTTTCTCCCTTTGCTTTTACAATAAAAGAAAGTGATGCCGTATCCATTTTTGTAATTTCAATGTGAACGGTTTTATTTCTGTAAATAACATCACAGGCTGCGCTTTTACCATTGACGGCACCTGAAAAATTTACAACTGCACTGTCAGATGCCAATATGGGATGCCAGTGCTTCCAGTTTTTTAAGTCTGCCACTTCTGCAAATACTTTCTCTTTTGACGTACCATTAATTACTACTGTACGCACCACTTTTGGATGGGCCGGTATCAGCAGCGAAAGCAAAGTGATAAAAACAAAAAGGCCAGCGATGCCTGCAAGAAAGACTTTTATTAACCGCATACTATTCCCATTTAAAAACCCTGGCGGCGATTACATATACTGCAATGCCCCATACAGATAAAATGCCCAGCTGTTTGCCGGCGGATAATAAACCTCCGCCTTCAAATGAAATTTTTCTCAGCGCATCGTTAAATGCTGTAAGCGGCAATATTTCCACCAGCCACTGGATGCTTTTTGGCAATGCCCCCTTTGGAAAAAAAGTGCCCGATAAAAAATATTGGGGAAACATAAACAGGTTGGAGTATATCGGGATTACATTTTGATTCTTTGCAACGCTGCTGATAATAAACCCGGCCCCCATAAACACGATTAATGCAACCAGGCTTACAAAAATGATTTCCAGGAAGGTAACCCAACCATGCGCCAGGGTAAATTGATAGAAAAATACGCCAAACAAAACCAGCACGATTACTGTTACAATCTGGAAAATGACCCTTGCCAGTGCTTCTGCAATAATAATATTTAACCGCTTGACAGGCGAAGCGTACAGTCTTTTAAGCACAAGCGTTTCCCTCAGGTTAAAAAATAAAAATGCTACTCCAAATACAGCAGCGCCTATCAGCGAAAAGCCTATCATACCCGGCAGGTAAAAATCTATCAGGCGGTATTGCCTTCCCTTTACCGTTTCTGTTGATATGGTTGCAATGGTCTCCTGCTGTGCATGTTCTGCCCTGTCTGCAGTTGCCACCACATCCCTTATCACCGACTGCAAGGCCGGCAGTTCCCGCTGGTTGGCAGAAGATGATGTTAAATGAATATCATATTTGGGATTGGCTGCACCGGGGTTTACCTGCCGTATATTTATCAACGCTGTAATTTTTCCTTTTTCCATCATATCAGTCAGTGTATCTCCCCCTGCTGTTTTTTCATCCAGCACAGGCGAATGTTTCAATAATTGATAGATAAGGCTGGCAGTGTCCGATTTTTTATCAAAAGCTACATTAATGGAAATTGAATTATCTCCGCTAAGGGCACCAAAAATCACAATGAGAATAACAGGAAAAAAAATACTGAAAAAAACTGCCTGCGGGCTGCGGAACATAGCCTTAAGGCTTGCTTTGGTGATGGCCCATGTTGCCCTTGACTGGCTGTATGATGACATATTGATTTTTTTGAAGCCGTAAAGCTATAGGAAAAAGCATTGCAAAAACTTTGAAAACTCCTGACATTTGTCGTAAATTTGCTGGCAAATGACGGAAACATGAAAAATAAGCCCAAAACAAAAAAGCCGGTCGCCTATAAACAGCCCGAAACAATATCAAAAGTAGAAGAGCCGGCAGCAATATATATGCGCAGTATAAAAGCTATTCCCTCTTTAAAAGATTTCACTTATAAAGAATTTAAAAAAATTGCCGATAATTCTCCTTTTACGCAGGCCGAATGGGCTGCTATGCTGCATGTGAGCGAACGTACCCTGCAGCGCTATGCAAAAAACAATGGCAGCTTTGCTCCCATCAATGCAGAAAGGGCTTTACAAATAGACAATGTAATTAAACGGGGAAAGGAGGTATTTGGCGCCATTGATATATTTTATAAATGGCTTAAATCAAATCCTTCTATGCTTGAAGGGCAGCTTTCCCCGGAATCACTCATTACTGCCCATGGCATCAATATGGTGCTTACCCAACTGGGCAGAATTGAACACGGAATATTAGCATGATTGTTTACAGGCTTGCCACCGGCATACATAAAGACGATCTTTCGGGCACGGGCTCTAAATTATTCGGGGGCAGGTGGAATTCCCCCGGCATACCTGCTTTGTACACTGCAGAAAATATATCACTGGCTGTGCTGGAAATATTGGTAAGGGCAGATAAATATACTGTGCCTTTAACTTACAGCCTTCTTAAAATTTCTGTTCCTGATACAGCCACATTGGTAACAGTACAAGAAACAAAACTTAAACGGCTGTGGGAGGACGACCTTAGCTATACCCAATGGATGGGAGACGAAATGTTAAAAGCAAACGATGCCCTCATTTTAAAAGTTCCCTCCGCAATCGTTCCTGAAGAAAACAATTATATTCTCAACACCCGGCATAGTGATTTTAAGAAAATAAAGATCGTCAATACTGCCGGCTTTGACTTTGACAAACGGTTATTTATTCAATGAACATTATCTATCTCCTCCTCGGAAGCAATATGGGCAACAGCAGGCAGCAACTGGCTGAAGCCACCAGGCAAATAAAAAAAAATATTGGTAAAGTCACCCGTCAGTCAAGCCTGTATATTACTGCCGCATGGGGCAACAGCAACCAGCCTGATTTTTTAAACCAGGTAATAATAGTGCACACAAAGCTCAACGCATTGCAAACCATTAATACCATTCTTGGTATTGAAAAAGAAATGGGCCGCATCCGTACAATAAAAAACGCACCCCGTATCATTGATATAGATATTTTATTTTTCAATAAAGAAATTACCAATGAAAAAATATTGACCGTACCCCATCCGCAAATATCCAACCGCCGTTTTGTGCTGGTGCCGTTAAATGAATTATCGCCCAATTTCAGGCATCCTGTTTTTCAACAAAGCATCCACCAGTTATTACAAAACTGCAGCGACACATTGAATGTGAAAAAGTTTTAATTATGCAACTGCCTATTACACTTATTTTGCGTCCGGTAAATTATGAAATACAATTTTGTAACGATAGAAGGAAATATCGGCGCAGGCAAAACTACATTGGCCCATATACTCAGCAAACGTTTTAATGCCCGGTTAATATTGGAGGAATTTGCAGATAACCCTTTCTTGCCAAAATTTTATGAGAATCCTGAACAATATGCTTTTCCTGTAGAATTATTTTTTATGGCCGAAAGGTACAAGCAGCTGAAAGACCTGCTGCAAACAAAAGATATGTTTCAAAGCATTACCATTTCTGATTATTTATTTACCAAATGCCTGCTGTTTGCAAAAGTGAACCTGGCTAATGAAGAGTTCAGGCTATACCAGAAATTGTTTGATATTATCAATCCCCAGATCATGCAACCGGATATTTTAATTTACCTGCATACCCCTGTAACAAGATTGAAAGAAAATATCAAAAAACGTAACCGGGGATACGAACAGAATATACCGGGTGAATATTTATTCAAACTGCAGGAAACCTATACTCAGTATATCAAACAACACAATATCAAAACGCTGTTTGTAGATGCTTCCAATGCTGATTTTTTAGATAATGAAGAACATGTGCAGATAATCGTCAATGCGCTGGATAAAGAATATGAAGAAGGGCAGCATTATTTGACGTTACCTTAGTTAGTGATTGGTGATAGGTAGATCACTATTCAATCCTTTCAACTGAATTTAGCTGTACATTTGCCCATCCGATATGAGTTACTCTCCTCTTAAAGTTTTGCAGATAAGTGAATTCAGAAATTTTGTGCTGGGGCGTTTCGTTTTTATAATGGGCCTCAGGATGATGGGCACATTAGTAGCCTGGTGGATGTATGAATTGACACGTGACCCATTTAATATTGGAATGATTGGCCTGGCCGAAGCTATCCCTGCCGTAGGACTTTCACTCTATGCCGGCTATATCGTAGATAAAAGTGATAAAAGAAAATTGCTGGTGCGGTGTGTGCTGCTTTTCGGGCTTTGTGCCATCATCCTGCTGAGCACTTCATCTGCATGGTTTCAGCAATCATTTCAAACAAAACTTACAGTCATTTTTATTTATGCAGTCATTTTTTGTACCGGCATTATCAGATCTTTTTCCGGCCCCACATTCAGTTCCATTATTGCATCGCTGGTACCCCGGGAATTACTCATTACCGCTTCGCAACTAAGCTCCACCAGCTATTTAATAGCCAGCATCACAGGCCATGCTCTTGGCGGCTTTTTAATTGCAGGGCTGCATGTTACAGGCACGTTTATCGTAATTGCAGGCCTAATATTCGGAGGCTTTTCATTTTTATACCAGCTAAAGCCCAAGCCCCCCGGCATCAGCAATGAGAAAAGAACACTGGAAGCTGTAAGTGAAGGGTTAAAATTTGTTTTTAAGACAAAAGATGTGCTGGCTGCTATTTCACTTGACCTGTTTGCGGTATTGTTTGGCGGCGCCGTGGCATTGGTGCCGGTATATGCAAAAGATATCTTGCATGTAGGCCCTATCGGTTTTGGCTGGTTAAACGCGGCTACGGATATTGGTTCCATTATTATGGTGACATGGTTAACCATATCGCCGTTGCAACGGAAACAGGGTTTGAAATTATTGTTTGCTGTAGCCGGTTTTGGGATATGCATTATTAGTTTCGGCTTATCAAAATGGTACTGGTTGTCGTTCACCGCTTTGCTGTGCAGCGGGGTACTCGATGGCCTTAGTGTAGTAGTACGCGGTAATATCATGCAGCTAAAAACGCCCGATGAATTGCGTGGCCGCGTAATGAGTGTAAATTCTATGTTCATCAATTCCTCCAATGAAATAGGACAGTTTGAAAGCGGCGTAACGGCAAAACTGATGGGCACTATTCCTTCCGTGGTATTTGGCGGGTGTATGACGATACTGGTGGCAGTTACTACCTGGTTCAAAGCACCCTCATTAAAAAAATTGGAATATTAATCTTTCACTTTTTCATATCTATTAATTTCTCCAGCACATAATATACCGCCGGGCAAAAAGTGGAATTTTTTAAAGTAATATTTTGCCTTTTTAAAATAACATCTTCATCGGTGTAAGGAAACCTTTCGCAATCGGAAGGGCGGGCTTCGTAAATACTGCAATAGTTATCCGCACCTAAAAAAGCGCAGGGTGCCGATTGCATCACATAATCCCCGTCATCATCCACTTTTAAGTAAGTATTGATAAGATCACTTTCTTTCATTTTCAGATGCCTGGCGATCCTTTTTATATCCGGCGTTTTAAACCGGGGAGAATACCCCTTACAGCAATTACCGCATTGCAGGCAATCAATTTTGTTAAACGCTTCTTCATGTAATGCCGGTAATGCTTTCAGCACTTTATTTTTATCTGCCCTTTGCAAATATTGCTTGTATAATTTTTGCCGTTCGGCAGACTTTTTTTCCCAATTTTTCAAAACGCTGTCATTCATGTTATGATATATCCAAACAAAGATAAGAAGCAGGTTACCAAACCATGCACAGCGATGCTTATACAAAAAGCAAAGCGCCCCACAACTGTAGTTGGGCGCTTTGCTT
>JBEHYP010000079.1:0-17058 GCA_048498115.1 Bacteroidota bacterium
CGCCGATTTGCAACGCACCGCGGAGCCCGTGTTACGCCACCGGATCTTGCTCAGCTTCGAGGGCGAGGCCGATGGTGTCTCGACCGATCAAATGGAAGCAGCTACTACCATTAAACTTGCCGGTGAAGTGGCGAATATCGGCGGCATCAAAGAGGCGGGCAACAGCGTGCCACAGTGCATGCAACTGCTCCGTGACAGACCTGAACATTTTTTAATTGTAAGCGGGGATGATGACCTTGTATTGCCTGAACTGGCTGCCGGTATTGATGGTGTTATCAGCGTGGCTGCCAACTGCTTTCCTAAAAACTTTTCTGATATGGTGAGGGCTGGTATGGCACAGGATTTTACCACTGCCAATAAATTAAACAATCCATTAATAGAGGCATACAATTTGTTATTTGCAGAAAACAATCCTGCCGGTGTAAAAGCGTTTTTATCAGAAATGGGATTGATAAAAAATGTATTGCGCCTTCCGCTGGTGCCGCTGAGCGAGCCGGTGCATAAGAAGGTAAAAGCCTTTCTCAAACCATAAAATATGAGCCGGAACATTGCGAAGCCATTGTATTTACTGCCTTGCAGAAAGTATGTATTGGTATGCTTTTGTATGTTCTTTTCTTTATGTGTGAAAGCACAGGTAACCATTACCGTTAGGTTGCATCCTGTGCCTGCCGGTCATGCAGGGGACTCAATTTTTATTGCCGGTAATTTTAATGGCTGGAATCCCGGGCAGCAACCGTTTTCCCTGGTTAACGATACGCTTGTTACTGAACTAAAAAACCTGGATGCAGGCTTGTATGAATTTAAGTTTACAAGGGGCACATGGGGTAAAGTGGAATGTACTGCCGGTGGCGGCAATATTTCCAATCATTCGGTCCGGGCAGATAAAGATACTGCGCTTGTATTTGCAGTGAGTGGATGGATAGACGATTTCCCTGCCGGGGCAAAGACGCACACGGTATCTTCCAATGTCCGTATACTGGATACAGCGTTTATAATGCCGGAATTAAAAAGGCAACGGCGCATCTGGATTTATCTGCCCGAAGGGTATGCAAAAAATAAAAAGCATTATCCTGTGATCTATATGCAGGACGGGCAAAATGTTTTTGATAATTACACTTCCGGCTTTGGAGAGTGGGGTGTGGATGAAATCCTTGATTCACTTATTGAAAACGGCAAGCCTGCAAGCATCGTGGTAGGAATAGACCACGGCGGTCCGTTAAGGATGAGCGAATACAATCCTTATCCTTTCACAATGAAAGATTCTTTGTCTTCCACCTCATTTACAGCAGAGGGAGATGCCTATCTTGATTTTATAGTAAATACGCTGAAGCCTTATATAGACAAGCATTACCGTACCATTAAAGCCAAAGAAAGCACTGCCATTGCGGGAAGCTCAATGGGCGGGTTGATATCATACTATGCAGCATTAAAATATCCTAATGTGTTTGGCGGGGCCGGTATTTTCTCTCCTGCCTTCTGGACGGCAGAAGGCATTGATGAATTTACCGATTCTGCTGCCGGTAAATTGCAGGGGAAATATTTTTTCTACATGGGTGGCAAAGAAGGCAAACGCTATGTGGATGATATGATTCGTATCAGGGAAAAAGTAGGAAAAAATTCTTCTGCACTGGTATATTCAGTGATTGATCCCGATGCACAGCATAATGAGCAGGCATGGCGCAAATGGTTTGCTGAATTTTACAACTGGATTATGGCTGATGGTTACAATGTTATCACAGGCGGTGATTAAAGATTTTTAGCTGCAGATTGCAAGAATGAACACGAACGGTTTTAACCGCAGGTTGCCCGGTTAACAAAGAGAAAGCTGCATATCCGTGTGCGTTCTCGAGATTAGTGCTTTTCAAAGCTTATAGCAAATTCCTTCCAGCGCCAATTCTGTATTGGGGAATACGGAGGTCGTTTCCGTTAAAAAATCATCCAGTGTTTCATACTTGGCAGAGAAATGGCCGATCAGTAATTTTTTTACCGCAGCTTTTTGTGCCACGGCAGCTGCCTGCAGGGTGGTGGAGTGGAACCTGGCGGCGGCCTTGTGTTCGTCACCTTTCAGGTAAGTGGTTTCGTGATACAGCAGATCAACGCCTTTTATTTTTTCTGCCAGGCTTTCATCATAAATAGTATCAGCACAATAGCCATAGCTTTTTGCTGCCGGCGCTGCAATGGTTACTTCTTCATTTGGGATGATAGTGCCTTTTTTCGTAGTGTAATCTTCGCCTTTTTGCAGGCGTTCATAAAAATTGGCCGGTATATCAAATGATTTTATCTTCTCTGCGTCAATTTTTCTTGGATTCTTTTTTTCCTTAAATAAAAAACCCCAGCAATCTATCCGGTGCTGCACTTTAAAGCTTGTTACGCTTATCCTGCTGTTGTTCATTATTTCTTTTTCCTCACCCAAAGCATGGAAATATATTTTGTAACTCAGTTCAGTGCCGGCTGCATCTAATTGCAGTTGTATAATTTGTTCCAATGGAGCAGGACCATACAAATGCAGGTCGTGTGTACGGCCAAGCAGGCTCATGCTGGTGAGCAGGCCGGGAAGGCCAAAGTAATGGTCGCCGTGCAGGTGAGAAATGAAGATGTAATTAATTTTTGCCCGGCGTATTTTATACTTTGCCATCTGCATTTGTGTTCCTTCCCCGCAGTCAATCAGGCAGGCTTCATCAGCAGACTGAAGCACCTGGGCAGTGGGGTTCCTGTCAAATGCAGGTATGGCAGAATTATTTCCAAGTATAGTGAGTGCTAACATACTTTTTTATTAGGGTTAAATGGCTGAACAGTTAAATTGTTGTATTGCTGATAAGCTATCAACTGCAAACCTTCAACCGTTCATTCTTCTCCGCCCAGTAACTCCCTTTCAATCTCTTCCATCTGCACAATATCCCATGCTTCGCTTTCAGTAGGGGTTACATTCATCAGTTCAAGCAATTCCTGCCTGTCTAATATTTCTTCCGCTTTTGGCTGCAATGCGCAAATTACAAAAGAGCAATTGTTCTCGTAAAATTTTTGCTGGATGGCAGCCAGTATTTCCCCGCTTTCCTCATCAATCTGCCCCACCTGCTCCATGTTCAAAATAACATGCGGTATGTCTTTTTGCAGGTAAGGAAGCAGCAATTGGTTGAGTTCCTCTGCCATATTAACAGGCAAATCCTGTTCCAGCGGTGTTATGACGGTAAATTTTTCTTTGGTATCTGTTTTGACATTCATATACTAACTTTGATGTTATAACACGGATGCAATATTTCCGGCATCAGGTTAATAGAAGCATTGTTTTTTGAAATTACGTTTGTGTTTTTTGTAAAGGAAAGAAATTTTTTACTTCCTGTTTTAAACCTTAACCTGGAATAACAGTTTATTGCCCTTTTTTAAACAGGAATTGCTCCTCAATTTATTGCCGGGCAGCTTGATAATTAACTTTTCAACATATCAACATTTCATAACTTCACCAAACTAATTCTTCTTAATTATCGTTATTATTGTATCAGATAAACTACATCTACAATGGACAACAACTTTTCAGCACAGGTAAAGGAAATTATTTCCTACAGCAGGGAAGAAGCGCTCCGCCTTGGGAATGATTTCATCGGCACCGAACACCTGGTGCTGGGCCTGATAAGGGATGGTGAAAATACAGCTATCAAAATACTGAAGTCATTGAATGTTGACCTTTATGAATTACGCAAAGAAATAGAGGTAGCTGTAAAAGACAAGACAGGAAAAAATATCGCTAACATTAATTCGCTGCCGCTTACCAAGCAGGCAGAAAAAGTTATCCGCATTACGGTGCTTGAAGCAAAGGCACATAAAAGCAGCATGGTGGAAAGCGAGCACCTGATGCTTTCGATCTTAAAAAACAAAGAAAACATTGCAACACAAATACTCAACCAGTTTGATGTGGACTACGAAATGTTTAAAAACGAACTGGGTTTTGTAGCCACCAATCCACCCAAAGCGGAATTCAGCGATGAAAGCGATGATGATTTTGATGATGAAAAAAGGCAATATGGCCAGCAGCCAAAATCTCAACGTGGAGGAGGGGCAGCCAACCAGCCAAAAACAAAAACACCCGTGCTGGACAATTTCGGCAGGGACATTACAAGGCTGGCGGAAAATGGTTCTTTAGACCCCATCGTAGGCAGGGAAGTGGAAATAGAAAGAGTATCGCAGATATTGTCGCGCCGCAAAAAGAACAATCCTATCCTGATTGGCGAGCCGGGCGTTGGTAAAACGGCAATCGTGGAAGGTTTGGCATTGCGCATTGTGCAGAGAAAGGTAAGCAGGGTATTGTTTGATAAAAGGGTGGTATCGCTTGACCTGGCTGCCCTGGTGGCCGGTACCAAATACCGTGGCCAGTTTGAAGAAAGGATGAAGGCGATCATGAATGAACTGGAAAAGAACAGGGATGTGATATTGTTCATTGACGAGATACACACCATTGTTGGCGCCGGTGGTGCCAGTGGTTCCTTGGATGCCAGCAATATCTTTAAACCGGCTTTGGCAAGGGGCGAACTGCAATGCATTGGCGCTTCCACTTTGGATGAATACCGCATGCATATTGAAAAAGACGGTGCTTTGGACAGGAGGTTTCAGAAAGTGATCGTTGACCAGCCTTCTGTGGAAGAAGCTATCCAGATATTGACCAATATCAAAAGCAAATATGAAGATTATCACAACGTAACCTACAGTGAGCAGGCGATAGAAGCTTGTGTGAAGCTGAGCGAACGTTATATGACCGACAGGTTGCTGCCCGATAAAGCAATTGATGTATTGGATGAAGTGGGCGCCCGGAAGCACATCAAAAATATCAATGTACCCAAGGAGGTGATAGACCTGGAAAAGAAAATTGAGGACATCAAGCTGGAAAAAAATAAAGTGGTGAAAAGCCAGCGTTTTGAAGAAGCAGCTTCCCTGAGGGATTCTGAAAAGCGGCTGCAGGAAGAACTGGAAAAAGCAAAGAGCGACTGGGAAGAAGAAAGCAAGCACAAACGTTTCCCGATAGAAGAAGAAGATATTGCAGAAGTGATTAGCATGATGACAGGCATACCGGTGAAAAGAATGGTGCAGGCTGAAACAGAAAAACTCCGCCGCATGGGCGATGAGCTGAAAGGTGCCGTGATTGGGCAGGATGACGCCATACAAAAAGTGGTGAAAGCCATCCAGCGCAACAGGGTAGGGTTGAAAGACCCGAAGAAACCCATTGGTTCCTTCATCTTCCTGGGCCCTACGGGGGTTGGTAAAACTGAATTGGCGAGGTGCCTTGCCAGGTATATGTTTGACAACGAAGATGCGCTGATAAGGATAGACATGAGTGAATACATGGAAAAATTCACCGTAAGCCGTTTGATTGGTGCCCCTCCCGGTTATGTGGGTTATGAAGAAGGCGGCCAGTTGACAGAAAAAGTGCGCCGCAAACCTTATAGTGTAATCTTGCTGGACGAAATTGAGAAAGCACATCCTGATATTTACAACCTGTTATTGCAGGTGCTGGATGACGGGCAGTTGACAGATGGTATGGGAAGGAAAGTGGATTTCAAGAATACCATGATCATTATGACATCCAACATCGGCGCAAGGCAGTTGAAAGATTTTGGTGAAGGTGTTGGTTTTGCTACAGCTGCCAAAGTGCAGAGTGCAGAAGAAAACAGCAAAGCGGTGATTGAAAAAGCATTGAAGCGCACTTTCAGTCCTGAGTTTTTGAACAGGATAGATGATGTGGTAATGTTCAACTCACTTACAAAGGAAAATATCTTCTCTATCATTGATATTTTAATGAAGGGGGTGATGAAGCGCCTTACCAACCTTGGTTTTGCAATGGAGCTTACCACCGAGGCAAAAGATTTTATTGCCGACAAAGGGTACGACAGCCAGTTTGGTGCCAGGCCATTGCACAGGGCCATACAGAAATACCTGGAAGATCCGCTGGCAGAAGAAATACTGAATATGCAGGTGAAAGAAGGAGATGTATTGGTGGCAGATCTGGACGAAAGCAAGGAGAAAATAAAATTTTCTTTGAAGAACCTGGGCAAGAAGAAAGAGGCAGAATCATCAGAAGCCTGATAAAATCTTAACTTGATATAAGCCATTTCGTATAAAAGCGGAATGGCTTTTCTTTTTAGCCACGAATGGGTAGCCGCAGATATGAACAGATTTTCTATTTGTTATTCGTATGTATTTGTACAATTTGCGGCTTTTATATTTTATCCGTGTTAATCTGTGGCTAAACTTACTTTGTCCTGTAGTTTTTTTTGCGGATTTTTGTGGGAATGAAAAAGAAGATCATCATCACAATTGACGGCTGGTCCTCCTGTGGCAAAAGCACACTGGCAAAGCAACTGGCAAAAGCATTGGGATATGTTTATGTTGACAGCGGGGCCATGTATCGTGCCATCACCCTGTATTTTTTGCGCAATGCAGTTGATATCACTGACACTGCCCAGGTGAAGGAAGCACTTGGCAGCATTACCATGGAATTTGTGTATAATGATAAGCTGCAGCAATCAGAAATTTTTTTAAACGAAGAGAATGTTGAATACCTGATAAGGGATTTGATAATAGCAGAAAAAGTAAGCGATGTGGCTGCTATTAAAGAAGTGAGAGAATTTGCTGTGGCGCAGCAGCAAAAAATGGGAAAGAAAAAAGGCATTGTGATGGACGGAAGGGATATCGGCACTACGGTATTTCCAAAAGCGGAGTTGAAATTTTTTATGACAGCCGATATTGCCGTGAGAGTAGAGCGCCGCTTCAAGGAAATGTTTGAAAAAAATCCCAACGTTACCATTGAAGAAGTGAAGACCAATCTTGAAATGAGAGACTACATAGATTCTAATCGGGAGATAAGCCCTTTAAGAAAAGCAGCGGATGCTATTGTACTGGACAATACGAATCTTACTCCTGCGGATCAACTGAAATTTGCGTTGAAGGCAGTAGAAAAAATAGTATAATTTCCCAAAAGTAGTTTTTTAGATGCCCTTATTGCTGAAAATCAGCAATGTTTTCTTTTTTCGATATTAGCAGCAATCCCTTCCAGATTCCGGAACAATTTTTCTTCATTTTTTCTGTTATTAAAAAAATTAAGGTTTCGTTTAAACCAAAAAGAAGCTTACAGGTCTACCATTCAACCAACTTTTAACAAGAAAAAATAATTTATGAAAAAGCTCACTTATTTGTTGATGGCTGTTGTAGCTGTAGCAATGCTGTCAACTTCCTGTAAAAAGGAAAATACTTCTACCCCGGGAGATATAACAGATGATGCAGCTCAACTGCAGTTGCAATCAGATGATCAGTCCAGGTTTTCCAATGAATCAGATGCAGTAGATGATGACGTTAACATCGCATTGGAAAGCTTTGGAGGCACTTACACCGGAAGGCCACTATCACCCCTGCCGTATCAATGCGATGCAGATGTGGCAGTAGACACAACAGGCAATCCAAGAACCATCACTATTACTTACAGCGGCGATACCTGCATCGGTGGCCATCGCAGCCGTACGGGCAGTGTAGTAATCAGCTTTGGCCCTGAATTCCGCTGGGCAAGGCCGGGGGCACATATTTCCGTTACTTATAACAATTTAAAAATTACCCGCCTGATAGATAACAAAAGCATTACGATCAATGGCACTAAAACAATTACCAATGTAAGCGGCGGGAAAATAATCAACCTTTCGACAAGTTCAACCCCCATTGTTCATAATGTAACGAGTGATGGAATGAACGTAACTTTTGATGATGGCTCACAGCGTGCATGGAAAGTAGCAAGAAAGAGATCATTTACTTACGATAACGGCGTTGTTATTTCCATTACAGGCATTGCCCCTGCTGCCGTAGGTGACGGCGTTGCAGAATGGGGGTTGAACAGGTTTGGCAGGGAATTTAAAACTGCAATCCTTCAACCGCTGGTAATAAAACAAAGCTGCAACCTTCGTTTGGTAAGCGGCCAGGTGCAGCACACAGGATTTTTTGTAACCACTACTGTTACTTTCGGATTAGACGCAAATGGTGATCCTGTAACCAACTGCCCGGCAGGCCCCTTTTATTATCAGGCTGTGTGGACAGCACGCAATGGCCAAACACGCACCTATACAGGACCTTACTAGATTTTTATTGTGATTGTATAAACTAAACAGCTCCGGACTCCCGGGGCTGTTTTTGGATAATGAGTAATTATATTTTTTCTTCCAGCTCCATCACTTTTTCAAATGCTGTTTCATACTCTTTGTTTAGTGTGGAAAGCTCTGTGGTTACTTTATTATAATCTGCTTCTGTTTGCCGGAATTTATTCTTATCAGCATACACATCAGGCGCTGCCATAGCTGCTTCCAGTTCAGCCTTTTGTTTATTTAAT
Organism: Bacteroidota bacterium; assembly: GCA_048498115.1. Classification (GTDB taxonomy): domain Bacteria; phylum Bacteroidota; class Bacteroidia; order Chitinophagales; family Chitinophagaceae; genus Ferruginibacter. The sequence goes on from JBEHYP010000079.1 coordinate 8,357, forward strand.
TGCGCTATTTTTTCTTCCAGTTGATTAAAGCGGTTTTTGTATTTCTGGTATTCTTTTTTTAATTCTTTATCTATTGCGCTGTTTACAGTTGCCTGCTTACTGTTTACGTTTTCTTGAGGTACAGGAGTTTTCTTTTCTTCCTGCGTTTTTTTACTTTCTTCGTTTTTTACTTTTGAATTTTTAGCGGCTTCTCTTTTGATTTTCCATTCTTCCCATTCTGCATACGTGCCTTTGAACTCTACAATTTTATGATCGTCTATTTCCCAGATTTTATTGGCAATCCTGCTGATGAAATAACGGTCGTGGCTTACGAGCACAATGCTGCCTTCGTATTTATTCAATGCATCTATCAATAAACCTACAGAGTGCATGTCTAAGTGGTTGGTAGGTTCATCAAGCATTAAAAAATTGGCTTTGCTTACAATGGTTTTGGCCAACGCTACCCTTGCTTTTTCACCGCCGCTCAGCACTTTTATTTTTTTCTCCACGTCATCCCCGCTGAATAAAAAACAACCAAGCAGGCTGCGCAATTCCAGGTCTGTTTTTCCGCTGCGGCTTTCTTTCATTTCTTCTAAAATATCATTGTTTACATTCAGTGCTTCGAGCTGGTGCTGTGCATAAAAAGATTCATCAACATTGTGCCCCCATATTCTTTCGCCGGTAAATTGTTCAGTGCCGGCAATAATGCGCAGCAGGGTGGATTTACCTTTTCCATTGGCGCCAATCAATGCCACTTTATCGCCGCGGTCAATTTCTGCGCCGGTATTTTCAAGAATCCTTACATCACCAAAGCTTTTGCTTATATTTTTCAGCGTACATAAGATTCTCCCCGGCTGTTTATCCACCGAAAAGTTGATACGGATATTCGGCCTTTCCAGTTCCACATTTTCTATGCGTTCTAATTTGTCTAATTTTTTGATGATGCTTTGTGCCATCGCAGCTTTGCTGGCTTTGGCTTTAAAACGTTCTACCACTCTTTCCTGCCGGCGGATATAATCCTGCTGGTTTTCGTAAGCCTTTTGCTGTATCTCTATCCGCAACGCTTTTTCTGTTTCATAAAAAGAATAATTGCCGGTATAGAAATGCAATTGCTGCTGGTACAGCTCTACAATCTTTGTAACCATGCGGTCAAGAAAATACCGGTCATGACTTACCACTACCACAGCGCCCTGGTAATGCACTAAATACTTCTCAAGCCATTCGATACTCGGGAGATCAAGGTGGTTGGTAGGCTCATCCAGCAGCAGCACATCAGGCTTCATCAATATCATTTTTGCCAGCAGCACGCGCATGCGCCAGCCACCGCTGAACTGTTTGTATGGCTTTTGCAGGCTTTCATTGCTAAAGCCAAGGCCCTGTAGCACCTCTTCTGTTTTGTGATGGATATTGTAGCCGTCCAGCACATCCATTTCATGCAGTTTATCTGCGTAATCCATTGCTAATTTTTCATCGCCGGTTTTTTCCAGTTCAATGCCCAGGGCTTCAATTTCTTTTTCTAACTGTTTCACCCTTTCAAAAGCGCCCATGGCCACTTCCACTACAGAATCATTGGTATCAAAGCTCAACAAGTCCTGGTGAAGAAAACCAATGGTAGTCTCCCTGCCTTGCTCTACGGTGCCTTTGCTAGGCATGTATTGCCTGGTAAGTACCTTCAGTAAAGTTGATTTGCCTGTGCCGTTATATCCTATCAGGCCGATGCGTTCATTGGGCTGTATGTGCCAGGTGGCGTCTTCTACAATTGTCCTGGCGCCAAATTCAAACGTTACGTTCTGTAATCCGAGAAGCATATATTTTGAAAAATTTACTTTTTAATATTTGCTGCAAAAGTAACTGAAACCTTCGGCTTAATTACCCTTTATCCTGTAGCTTTGGTGTAAATTGAAAACCATGAGAAAAACAGCTTCTGTTCTTTTGCTGCTTGCAGTCATTTTTGGTGTGTACTGGTTCTTCTTCAGGAAAGAAAACAAGCCGGAAGGTCCGAAACAACCGGCATTGACCGTGAAAAGACATTCTGATGCTTTCAATGGAAATATTGATTCTTTGGTACAGTATTATTCTGCTGTGAAAGATGCTTTTGCAGCCGGCGACAGTGGCAAAGCAAAGACGGCAGGTACAGCATTGATCGCATTCGCAGGCAGGCTTAATTTAGATGAATTGAAAAAAGACACTGCCGGCATTTTTGAAAGTGCACAGATGTTTGTAAATGATATTAAAAGCAACGCCGAAGCTATGCAGCAGTCGCTGACCATTACGGATATGCGCCAGGATTTTAAAGCAATAAGCGAAAACATGTATCCGCTGCTGAAAACCATTCATTACGAAGGGCAAAAATTATACTGGCAAACCTGCCCAATGGCTTTTGGTGAAGGTATGTCGGGCAACTGGCTTAGCAATACGGTTGAAATCATTAATCCTTACCTGGGAAAAAATCATCCTGAGTGCGGTGAAATACAGGATACGATCAAAGCGTTATGATTTTGCTGCGAGCATTCTAAAATAATTTTGAAAAGACATATGTACAGCCGCAATTTTTTATTCCTGTTGTTGATATTGCCGGTTGTATCTTTTTCTCAAAAAAGATTTACTGTTAATGGTTATGTAAAAGACTTCCAGAACGGTGAAACACTGGCTGGCGCTACCATTTCGGTAAATGGACAAACAAAAGGTGTAAGTACCAACCAGTTTGGTTTTTATTCCCTCACACTTACAGAAGGCGATTATATATTGATCTGCACTTATGCAGGTTTCAAGCCTTTGCTTCATGAAATAAAACTCAATGAAGATATACAATTGAATTTTGACCTTGTGGCTCAAAATGATGCATTGGATGAAGTGGTGGTTACTTCTAAAAAGAGGGATATGAATGTGAAGAATGCGCAAATGGGCAAATTGGTACTGCCTATTGAACAGATAAAGTCAATCCCCGCCTTTTTGGGAGAGATTGACCTGCTGAAGACAATCCAGTTATTACCGGGAGTGCGCAATGCAGGAGAAGCCAGCGCAGGGATATATGTCCGAGGCGGCGGCCCGGACCAAAATTTAATATTGCTGGATGATGCCATTGTATATAATCCCGGCCATTTGTTTGGTTTCTTTTCCATCTTTAATGCGGATGCCATTAAAAATGTTTCTTTAATAAAAGGCGGAATGCCGGCGCAATACGGCGGAAGGCTTTCAAGCGTGCTGGATATTGCAATGAAAGAAGGCAATGATAAAAAATTGCAGGTGGATGGAGGCATTGGGTTGATCGCTTCAAGGCTTTCCATACAGGGCCCGATTAAAAAGAATAAGGCCTCTTTCATCGTTTCTGCAAGGCGCACTTATGTGGATGCATTGACAAAACCTTTTATTAAAAAATCAAGCGAATATTACGGCTCCGGTTATTATTTCTACGATTTGAATGCAAAGGTGAATTATAAATTTTCTGAAAAAGACAGGTTGTATATCAGTGGTTATTTCGGAAAAGATGTTTTTGATTTTGTAAACGGCGCACGCAGCCTTGACGTAAATATTCCCTGGGGCAATGCCACTGGTACTATTCGTTATAACCACGTGTTCAGTAAGAAATTGTTTGGCAATACCACAGCCGTATTCAATAAATATAATTTTTCTTTCAACGGGGCACAAAATAATTTTAAGCTGAAGCTGGCATCAGGTATCCGGGATATTAATTTTAAGCAGGATTTTGACCTGTATCCCTTTACCGGCCATAAAGTAAAATTCGGCGGCGCTTTTACCCTGCACAAATATACACCCTCCATGATAAGCGGCTCGCAGGATACAGTGCAGTTTAAACCGCAAAATGCACAGGTGAAAGATGCACAGGAAGGGGCTTTGTATTTCCAGGATGACTGGGAGATAAGTGACAAGCTGACAATAAATGCAGGTATCCGTTACAGTTGGTTCCGGCAAATGGGAGAGTACAAAATTTATACTTACGATGTTAATGGAAACCGTACAGACAGTATTGTTTATCCCAAAGGGCATACGGTAAAGTATTTTGGTGGCTTTGAGCCTAGGCTTACGCTTCGTTATGCTCTTAATGATGAAACTTCTGTTAAAGCATCTGTTACAAGAAACCTGCAGTACACCCATTTGGTAAGCAATGCAGGCACCACGCTGCCTACTGACCTATGGGTACCCAGCACTTTCAGGGTGAAGCCACAGTCGGGCTGGCTGTACGCAACAGGACTGTTCAAAAATTTTAAGGATAATATGTATGAAACATCTGTGGAGCTGTATTATAAAAGCATGCAGCACCAGATAGAATATGAAGAAGGCTTTGTGCCCAATACTTTACGGGACGTGGAAGAGTATTTTATATTCGGCAAAGGCTGGAGCTACGGCACTGAATTATTTATAAACAAAACCAAAGGAAGGTTAACAGGCTGGATAGGATACACCCTAAGCTGGACATGGAGGCAGTTTGCTGCCTTAAATGACGGTGAAAAATATCCCACCAAATACGACCGCAGGAATGATATGAGCATTGTGGCCATGTACCAGTTGAATAAGCGCTGGAAATTATCCTCCGCATTTGTTTATGGCTCCGGCAATGCCACCACGCTGCCCCAGCGTTTTTATTTTATTGATGGCATACTAACGCAGGAGTATAGCCGCATTAATGAATACCGTTTGCCTGCCTATCACCGCCTGGATGTTTCCGCTATTTATTCACCAAAGAAAAACGATGAGCGCACAAGGTGGAAAACAGAATGGGTATTCAGCATTTACAATGTGTACAGCCGCAAAAACCCTTATTTCATTTATTTTGACCAGGAAGGCTCACTGGTAAATAATACACTCCAGATACAGGCCAAGCAGGTGAGTATTTTCCCCATTATACCGGCTGTCACTTTCAACTTTAAATTTTGAGTTATTAATTTGGGTAAGAACCAATATTATTATTGGCATATTTAGCTCGGGGAATGCAGCAATAACGATATGCCACAGTATTTTGAAGGGTTAATGTGAAATCTGGTATTCGATTTGAAAGTGGCTTTAATAGTTTCACAATAAACTCCCGTTTCATGGATTTACGTTCGCATTATCCTTACTGGCTGCTCAGGAATGGTATTATCAATAATTATCCTTCCCTGCAGGAAAAAACCAGTTGTGATGTGGCTATTATTGGGGCGGGTGTTTCCGGTGCATTGGCCGCCTGGTACCTGGGCAAGGCCGGCATGAATACTATCCTGCTTGACAAGCGGCATGCAGGCACAGGCAGCACAGCAGCCAGTACCGCCTTACTGCAATATGAAATTGACGTTCCGCTGGTTGACCTGATAGAAAAAGTGGGAGAGAAGAATGCAGTTGACAGCTACAGGCTGTGCCTGAATGCTATTAGTGATATTAAAGCTATTTGCAACAAAGTGGAACCGGGATGTGATTTTATACATAAGCCAAGTTTTCAATATGCTTCTTTCAACACACACGCAGGCAAACTGGAGAAGGAATTCAGTTGCCGGGAAAAAAATAAGTTTCCTGTACATTGGTTAAGCCGGCAGCAGATAGAGAAAGCATATGGTTTTTCAAAACCCGCAGGTATTCTTTCTGATGCCGGGGCAGAACTGGATGCTTATAAGTTTACCCATAACATACTTGAATACTGCATCAAAAATTTTGCTGCAAAAGTGTTTGACAAGACCAGCGTAACCAATATTTCCGGTACAAAAAAAGGCTTTAGCATCAATACTGAATACGGTATCGAAATTAAGGCAAAGAAAGTAGTGATAGCCTGTGGTTATGAATCTGAGCAGTGGCTAAACAAAAAAGTGGAAATACTTCATTCTACCTTTGCCATTATCAGCGAGTCTTTTCCGCAGCAGCATTTCTGGCACAAAAATTCCCTTGTGTGGGAAACGGCTATGCCTTATTTATACATGCGTACAACCAATGATAACCGGATATTGATCGGTGGAAAGGATATTTCCTACACCAGTGCGGCGGCAAGAGACAGGCAGCTCAAACATAAAGTAATTGCATTGGAAAATTCTTTCAAACAATTGTTTCCTCATATAGTATTCAGGACTGATTTTAGCTGGGCAGGCACTTTTGCAGGAACAAAAGATGGCCTTCCATACATAGATGAACACTCACGGAAGCGGGGCATGTATTTTTCCCTGGGTTTTGGTGGCAATGGAATAACGTTCAGTGCCATTGCCGGCGAAATAATCCGTGACATGATATTGGGAAAGAAAAACGGGAATGCCATATTCAAATTTAACCGGTGATGAAAACACTGAAGAAAATATCCCATAGAGAGTTCGTGAAGATTCACCATGACCCGGAGCTTGCTGCCAGCGCCATAAATCTTATTTATGTAAATGATAACGATGAGGGTATACACCGCTTACGGAAAGGCAAAGGTTTCAGCTATGTTTTCAGGGATGCGCTGGTAAAAGATAAGGCAATTATTGACAGGATAAACAAACTGGTGATTCCCCCGGCCTGGGAAAACGTTTGGATATGCAGCAGTGAAAACGGGCACCTGCAGGCAACAGGAATTGATGCACGCATGCGTAAGCAGTACCGTTATCATGCACTATGGAATTACCTGAGGAACGAAACAAAATTCCATAACCTGCTTGAATTTGGAAAGGCATTGCCGGCTTTGAGGTTGCGCATAGAGAAAGATATGGCCCAAAACAACCTGAACGAAACAAAAGTAATCGCAACTGTTATCAGCCTGATGGAGCGCACTTATATAAGGATTGGCAACGAAAGTTATGAGAAAGAAAATGGCTCTTATGGCCTCACCACGTTAAAGGACAAACATGTGGAGATCAGCGGCAGCACCGTAAAGTTTTTTTTCAGGGGCAAAAAAGGCGTTATCCATAATATTACTTTAAAGAACAGGAAACTGGCAAAAGCTGTGAAGGATTGCAGGGATATCCCGGGCAGGGAACTGTTCCAGTATTATGATGCTGATGGCAACCACAAAAGCGTTGACAGCGGCATGGTAAACAGCTATATCAGGGAAGCCACCGGAGGGGCATTCACGGCAAAGGATTTCCGCACATGGGCCGGCTCATTGAACATACTGCGTTCTTTCAGCGCAATGGAAGATGCGGTGAACGCCGCTGAAAAAAAGAAGAACATCATTAAAGCCCTGGATGAAGTAAGCCAAAGATTGGGCAATACAAGAACTGTTTGCAAAAAGTATTATGTGCATCCCTGCATCATTGAAATGTATGAGCAGGGCAGATTGAACAGCTACACGAGGCAACTGAACAAACTGGAGGAAGATGATGATGTTTCAGGACTGGTTGCTGAGGAAAAAATGCTGATGAAGATTTTAAAGGCCGGGGTTACCAATGTTATTCTCCCGAAAGCTGTGTAAGTAAAATGGCGGGGAGTTGCGCCTGTTTTATGAAGCTGTATGTTCAGATAAGCTTTGCTGCTTCTCTTCCATCATCTTTGAATATTTTTCAAGCAGCGCAACATATTTTTCTCTCCACGCATTCATCTGTATAATGGCTTCTTCCAGTGTGGCAGGGCCGATATAATCCTGCGGCCCTTCCCCGGTTTGGATGTGTTTTAATTCGGGAATCTCGGTTGAAAAATCATAACTGATCGCCCTGGAATATTTGCCGAGGATTTCAAGAGAAAGATCAGGCTTTTTGATATGGGAGTAATAGCTGATTCTTTTATAGCCCGCCCTCTTTGCTACAAGAGTAATTGAAACACCTGTTCTCTTCACCGCTTCCTGAAGAATTTTGCCCCTGTGTAAGACTGGTTCGATAGTTTTCAAATTTGTGTAAAGAAAACAACAGCTTTGTATAAATTATTTGTTTATTAATTGTCTATTTATGCTAAAAAATGTTTATTAATATGCTATATTGTTTATTTATTTAACTCCTGCTGAACATTGTATTGATTTAATGCATTATTTTTTACGTGTAAACGTCACAGTAAGTGCACCCAGTTTCTACAACTTATTTGCAGATAAAAATTACAAACTGATAATAATGCTAAAGTCAGGCTGGCTTAGGGATGTGGTACAATTGTCAAATAAAAAAATACCCCAATGGGGTATCTTCAGTTTGAGTTTTTAATAAGGTATGGATCAAATCAGCGCACAAAAGCCTGGAACATTACTACTTTTTCAGCACCGGGAAAATCGTGGATATTATCTAATTCTCTTTCGATATTAAAATTAGTGGAGGTCAGCAGCAAAATTTTCCATTTGGTAGTCACTTCATTCATGGTGATGCTAATGGAATCTTGCCCCATAAAGGAATAATTGCCATTGGTAGAGTAAGATGTGTTAAAACAATACTGGAAGGAAGTCATGCCGTCAAAACTAACATAGTTTTCTACTACCGGGCGCCACGGCACAGTGCTGTCCGCAGGAGTATTCGAGCCGTTATAATAAGCCTGGTACCTGATGGCGTTAATGCTCCATTTACCTGCTGCCCTGTCAAGCGTTATGGGTTCCTTAACGCCCTTTTTGCAACTGGCAAACACAACCAATAATACAAACCCGGTGATGGTTGAAAATACAAGTAAATTTTTTTTCACGGGATAATTGAATTTAGCTTACCTGTATAAAACGCCGGAAGCGGGGTGGTTATTGTGGTGTTTTTTGCCTGTGGACAAACTGTATAGTACCACTCTTTTTCAGGTCGGAAGATATGCGTACTTCATATCTTTTATCACCGTCTGTTACCACCATCAGGGCTGTATTCGGCGGTATTTCA
>JBEHYP010000080.1:0-17014 GCA_048498115.1 Bacteroidota bacterium
TTTTCATCATCATGTGCTATAAAAAAAACGCCCCTCTGTGGAGACAGAGGGGGTTTTTCTTTAACCCTTAAAACAACCAACATGAATGATGTTGATTCCTATGGCTGCAAGATACGGCGATTAATTAATTGAAAACAAATTTTTTTTGAACTTTTTTTAATTATTTTTTTTAATGGATTATTAACTTCTTTAGTGCGTTGATTTAAAAAACAATAACACCCCCGGAATGCCGGGAGTGCTCAATAATTATACCTGTTAAAACGTATGTACAACAATTATGAAAGCGCAATATCAAGCACCTGCTGCATTGTTTTTACATAATGAAATTTAATGCCTTTGATAAAAGCCGGGTTTATTTCCTGCACATCTTTCTCATTTTGCCAGCACATGATAATTTCTTTAAGCCCGGCCCTTTTGGCCGCCAGTACTTTTTCTTTAATACCACCTACGGGCAATACTTGCCCCCTCAACGTTATTTCCCCTGTCATTGCCAGGTAGGGCCTTATCTTTTTATTGGTGAAAGCGCTGGTAAGCGCCGTCATCATCGTAATGCCTGCGCTGGGGCCGTCTTTGGGCACAGCGCCTTCGGGTATATGGATATGTACATTCTTTTTAATAAACACTTCAGGGTCTATATCTAATTTTTTTGCATTTGCCTGTATCCATGTGTAAGCAGTGCTGGCGCTTTCCTTCATTACATTGCCTAAGTTGCCGGTAAGCTTCAGTTCGCCTTTGCCATCGCTCAGGGATGTTTCAATAAACAATATATCGCCGCCCACATAAGTCCATGCAAGGCCTACGGCCACGCCGGGCATATTGGCTACTTTATACATGTCGTTGCTGAACCTGGGTTTGCCCAATATTTTTTCCAGGTCCTGCTGTGTAAGCGTTGGTTTTAATTTCCCTTTAATGGCATATTGCTTGGCAAGGTTGCGCATTACAGAAGCCAGTTGCCTGTCAAGGTCACGAACGCCGCTTTCCCTTGTATAATCTTCGATCAGCCGCTCCAGCACTTTATCGCTTATTTTAATGTTCACATCTTTTAAGCCATGTGCCTCCTGCTGCTTGGGCAGTAAATGGCGTTTGGCTATTTCTATCTTTTCTTCCACTGCATAGCCGTTCAGGTCTATTATCTCCAGGCGATCCCTTAATGCAGGCTGGATATTGTTGATATTATTGGCTGTGGCAATAAATAATACCTTGCTCAGGTCATATTCCAGTTCAAGATAATTATCGTAAAAATTATTATTCTGTTCCGGGTCAAGCACTTCCAGCAGGGCAGAAGAAGGGTCGCCGCGAAAGTCGTTGCCTATTTTATCAATCTCATCCAGTATCATCACCGGGTTGCTGCTTTTTATTTTTCTTATTGACTGGATAATGCGCCCCGGCATAGCACCGATATAGGTTTTGCGATGGCCGCGTATTTCGCTTTCATCATGCAGGCCGCCAAGGCTTACCCGCACATACTTTCTTGCCACGGCGTTGGCAATGCTTTTGCCCAGGCTTGTTTTACCAATACCCGGAGGGCCTACAAAACAAAGGATAGGGCTTTTCATATCACCTTTCAACTTTAACACGGCCAGGTATTCCAAAATCCTTTCCTTTATTTTATCCATGCCGTAATGGTCATGGTCAAGGATCTTTTTCGCTTTCTTTAAATCATAAGAATCTTCGGTGTATTCCTGCCAGGGCAGGTCCAGCATCAGGTCAAGATGGTTGTACACTACGGAATAATCCGGTGTGCTGGGATGCATTCTTTCCAGCTTTTCTGCGCCTTTTGTAAACATTTCTTTTGCAGCGGCAGGCCACTTTTTTGTTTCCGCTTTCTTCAGCATTTCCTTTACTTCTGCCACATTATCGCCACCCAGCTCTTCTTTAATGGCCTTCATCTGCTGCTGCAGGAAATATTCTTTTTGCTGCTTGTCAAGCTCCGCCCTCGTTTTGTTGGTTACTTTATTTTTCAGCTCGGTGTACTGCAGCTCCGTGTGCAGCAGGCTCAGCAATAATTCTGCACGGGCCTTAATATTGTTTATCACCAGCAGGCGCTGTTTGTCTTTAATCTCGCTGCTGAGGTTGCTGCTTACAAAATGTATGAGGAAGGCGGGATTTTCAATATTCTTTAAAATAATACCGGCTTCGCTGGGTAATTGAGGGGAGAGGCTGATGATCTGCTGGGCAAGGTCTTTAATGCTGCTCACCATGGCATCAAAATCTGCGTCATTTTTTACTGCTTCATCCTCCAGCAGCTTTATTTTGGCTTTAAAGTAAGGGTCTTCGGTAGTGATTTCATCTACTTTAAAACGTTTTTTTCCCTGTATAATAATGGTGGTGCCCCCATCAGGCATTTTTATCAATTTGGCAATTTTTGCCACGGTACCAATTTCTTCCAGGTCGCTTACGGCAGGTTCCTCTATGTTACTGTCTTTTTGCGCTATCACGCCTATCAATTTGTCACCTTTATATACGTCCGTAACGGCTCTTATGCTTTTGTCCCTGCCTACGGTGATGGGTAACACTACGCCCGGAAATAATACGGTATTCCTCAGCGGTAATAATGGCAAGTCCCCTGAAAGGCTTTGCAGGTCGTTATCTTCGCTGCTGTCTTCATTAAGGGGAATAATGGGCATAAACTCCATTTCATCTTCCGGGCCCTGTAAATAAAATCGTTTGTTCATAGTTTTTCAAAATACGGCCAAAATGTCAAAATTATTGCCGTGTTGCTGGTTTTTTTTGTGAAGGTATATATTGGCAACATTGGTGCCGGGATTGAGTACGTTGCAACGTTCAATACGTTTAAGCGCTTTAAATGACTTAAACGTATTAAACATTTATTTTTGCCGCTATGGATATCAGGTGTTCAGAAAAGGAATTGATGATACTGAATAAGATCAGTGAAGCTGCCGTTGCACTGCAGGTGCCGTGTTATTTGATCGGCGGTTTTGTAAGGGACAAGATCATAGGCAGGCCCACAAAAGATATGGATATAGTTTGCCTGGGCGATGGCATTGCTTTGGCAGAAGCAGTTGCCCAAAAATTTGCACCGGCGCCGCAGGTAAGTTTTTTTAAAAACTTCGGCACGGCACAGCTAAAGACCAGCGATATGGAAATAGAATTTGTGGGTGCAAGAAAAGAAAGCTATAACCGCAACAGCCGCAAGCCCGAAGTGGAAGCCGGCACGCTGGAAGACGACCAGGACAGGCGTGATTTCACCATCAATGCGCTTGCCGTCAGCCTTAATAAAGAGGATTTTGGGAAACTGATTGATCCGTTTGACGGGTTGAAAGACATTGAAGCAAAAATCATCAAAACACCGCTGGAGCCTGAAAAAACTTTCAGTGATGATCCCCTGCGGATGATGAGGGGCATTCGTTTTGCCACGCAATTAAGCTATGTTATTGCACCCGGAACGTTTGAAGCCATTCAGCAAAATGCCCATCGCATAAAAATTGTAAGCGGTGAACGTATTGCTGATGAGCTGAATAAAATTTTATTATCAGCAAAACCATCCATTGGCTTTGATTTGTTATATAAAAGCGGCCTGTTAAAAATTATTTTTCCGCAAATGGTGGAGCTGGCCGGCGCTGAATATATTGACGGTTACGGGCACAAGGATAATTTTTATCACACATTGCAGGTGGTAGACAATGTTTGCCGGCAAAGCGATGACCTGTGGCTCCGCTGGGCCGCTGTGCTGCATGATATTGCCAAGCCGGTAACAAAAAAATTTGAAGAAGGCCATGGCTGGACCTTTCATGGGCACGAAGTGGTGGGCGGGAGAATGGTGCCGAAAATATTTGCACAACTGAAGCTCCCGCAAAATGAAAAAATGAAATTTGTAAGAAAATTGGTAGAGCTTCACCTGCGCCCCATCAGCCTTACAAAAGAAAATATTACCGACTCTGCCATACGCAGGCTGCTGTTTGATGCAGGTGAAGATTTTGACTCATTGATGATTTTGTGCAGGGCCGATATCACTTCAAAGAACAAACAAAAAGTAAAACGCTATTTAGAGAATTTTGAAATAGTGGAAAAACGCTGCGCAGAAGTGGAAGAAAAAGACCAGGTAAGAAACTGGCAGCCGCCCGTCACAGGAGAGATCATCATGCAAACATTTAACCTGCCGCCATGCAAAACTGTAGGCGATATTAAAAATGCTATCAGGGAAGCGATATTAGACGGCGATATTCCTAACGATTACCAAGCGGCTTATGCTTTTATGATGGAGAAAGCGAAAGAGCTGGGAGTAATTGGTTGAATGGTTAAATTGCTGCAGGGTTTTAAATACCCGGATATGCATGAACAATTTAGCAATTCAGCAATTGGCTTAATTGTCCGGGAAAACATTGCCTTCTCATTTCTTATTACTAATTTCGTCTTATGGCAATATTAAAATTCAGGATCTACTGGGAAGATGATGACAGTATTTACAGGGACGTGGTGATTCGCCACACACAAAATTTTGCAGACCTGCACAGTGTTATTTTAAAAAGCTTTGAGTTTGACAGTAAGCATAAGGCCACTTTTTACCGCAGCAACGATAACTGGGCGAGGGGCAGGGAGATTTCCCTGGAAAAATATGATGACAAGGTATATAAGGTTGATCCTTTGATTATGCCGGAAGTGGTGTTGGGATCAGAGATTAAAGATCCTAATCAAAAATTCATTTATGTGTATGACTTTAATAAGTTCTGGACTTTTAAAGTGGAACTGATACACGTGGAAAAAGAGGAAAGCTCAAAAATAACTTACCCCAGCTGTGTACGGACGGAAGGCATTGCGCCCCCGCAATATGGCACCAAGGGCCTTGTTGACAGCCGCCTGGCCGAAGTGGAAGAAAAGTATGATCTCAATTCGGCTTCTATGGATGGCTTTAGCGAAGAGGATGAAGACGGGAATGCAGCAAGTACCGAAGAGGAAGAATTTGGCGCTGAAGAGAGTGATGAACTTTAGGCAGCAGCGATCCGCTTTAATCTTATACATTATACTTTCAAGCTTTATTTGATACGGCTCTTTACAAGCCATTCAAAAAAATGAAAAAGACCTGCATTATCATTGTTGGCCCTACTGCAGTGGGCAAAACAGTACTTGCTATACAGCTTGCACAGCATTTCTCCACCGAAATTATCTCCTGCGACAGCCGGCAGTGTTTTAAAGAACTGAACATCGGCGTGGCCAAACCTTCTGCTGAAGAACTGGCATTGGTAAAGCATTATTTCATCAATTCACATTCTATACATGAAGAAGTAAATGCGGCTGTTTTTGAGCAGTACGCATTAGAAAAAATAAACGCAATTTTTAAAACCCATGATACGGCTGTAATGGTGGGTGGCACCGGGCTGTATGTAAAAGCGTTTTGTGAAGGCATTGACGAGATACCTGCTGTTGCGCCTGCTGTCCGGCAGGCCATTATTACCAATTACAACAACGGCGGCATTGAATGGCTGAAGGAACAAGTGCAGCAGCATGATAAAAAATATTTCGCTGCCGGTGAAATACAAAACCCACAGCGCATGATGAGGGCGCTGGAAGTAAAGCTCTCCACCGGCAGGTCAATTCTCGATTTTCAAATAAAGAAAAAGAAACCACGGGATTTCAACATCATCAAAACAGGCGTTGAATTACCAAGGCCGCAATTAATTGAACGCATCAGCAAAAGAGTGGACATAATGATTGAAGACGGCCTGGTGGAAGAAGCAGGAACATTATTGCCATATCAACACCTGAACGCATTGCAAACAGTAGGGTACAGGGAACTGTTCAGTTATCTTAAAAATGAGCTTACGCTGCAAGCTGCAATAGAAGCCATTAAAATAAATACCCGCCAATATGCCAAACGGCAAATGACATGGTTTAAAAAAGACAGGGAAATAAAATGGTGCAGCCCTGTATTGCAGGAAGTGCTGCATCAATTAGAAAACTAAAGCACCAGCCGTTTATCAACTGCTTTTTTTATCAATACAATTTGACCTAAATGATAGGCATCATGCTGCAGGCAGCCCATTACCAACTGGTAATAGGTTTGCGATGGCTTTGGCGAAGGCCGGTGCAAATGTTCTTCTTTAAAATGAGCAATAGTATTGCGCAGCTGGTGATAAGTGCTTTCAAAGTCCAGCAGGGTTTGTTTCCAGTTTTCTTCGGTAAGGTTATCAGGCAATGAAAAATCTTTAAAAGGCGGAGGGTCTGTTGTTCCGTTCAGGCGGTTGATAACACTGGTGCGCCAGTAAATAATATGAAATACCAATTGCCAGATGGTATTGGTATGGTTGCTTACAGATTTTTGCGCCAGTGCAGCATCTACGTCCTGCAGAGTATTTTTAAAATTCACTCCAATCCAGCAATCGCCGTGCTGCAGGTCGGTAAAGAGTCTTACAATGCGGTTGAGTTCTGTCATAAGAGCTAATTTATAATGGATACTGCGCCCCGGATTCCCGATACCAGGTTCTGGAAATGTACTAATTTTTTGAAGCTTCAACATAGTTGAGAATTACCAGCATCCGGTATTATGCGTCAGGTTTTATACCTCAATTTTTCTTCCAGTCCGGCAGGCAATTGGGGCAATTTTCTTTTGTCAATCAAAAAACTGTTTAATTGCGCAATTTCCCTAAAAATGTTATGCTTGTCTGCCGCTGCTTTTAAATAATCCATGCCGCTGCTGCCGCCGGTGCCGCTTCTTGCACCAATCATCCGCTTTACCATATTAATGTGGCGGTAGCGCCAGTTGCCAAGCTGGTTATCTATCTCCAGCAAAGTGTCAAGCAATTGAAATGGCAATTCTAACAATGGATATTCCCTGTATAAAATGATAAAAAGGGCGCTTCGGCAGGCTGTAGCGCTTAATTGCCTTTCCTCATCAGCAGGTGTATTATTAAACACCTTATTGAAAAAAGTTTTCATGCTGCTGTCGTATTCCGGCAGGCTGTTGAGAAAGATATATTCATAATCATTCCAGAATTTTGGCGAAGCATTGTTGCCGGAAACCGGCTGGTAATTTTTCCAGAAACTTTCATCGTTGATAAAGGGCATTCGTTCCAGCCAGCCATTTACTGTTTGCAGTAAAGACCGGGAGGCTTCCGCTTTTTTAATCACATCCAGTTCTTCTTCTTTGAGCGCAGAGGTATAAAAATGCTGGCCGTGGCGGTGATCGTATTTTAAACCGAGCGCAGCTTCTATCTCTTTGAACTGCCAGCTCTGAAAACCCGATGCAGGCCGGATGTAATCCCTGAACGTAAGGAAATCCATCGGCGACATGGTTTCTAAAATATCCACCTGCGCCACCAGGTGTTTTAAAATAACACCCACTCTTTTAAGCCGGTGCACAATAGTGCTCAATTCAGAAGTATTATCGTTCACTACATCTTTATTCATTATCTCCAGGATGGAATCCACTTCAAACTTCACCTGCTTAAACCACAGTTCGTATGCCTGGTGGATGACAATAAAGAGCATTTCCTCATGCGCCGGCTGGTTTCCTTCTTTAAAAGTTTCGGGATGCTGTGCATTGAGTATTTTATCTAAGGCTAAGTAATCTTTGTAGTAAACAGGCATGAAAATTTTTATTTATGAGAGGGGAAAGATAACAAAAGTTACTGGTTGCGGATTGATTGTTTCGAAGAAAGCAAACGGTCTGTGTCCACGCAAAGATGCAAAGAGTACAAAAAATTTGTTTCTTATTTCTTCACCTGGCGCCTTCGTGGAAAAATGCAAACTTACCTTATCAACACAGTGCTTCCTTTCAAATTATATTTCTCTCCTGTTTCAATATGTGTATATTGCAGAAACCAGACATAAGTGCCGGGGTCCTGTGGATTGCCTTTATAAGTACCATCCCATTTATTTGTCCAGTCACGGGTTTCAAATATTTTATTGCCATTACGGTTATATACGGCAAAGTACAGGTCTTTTGCTTTATAAGCATTGGTAGGATAGAGATAATCATTCATGCCATCATCATTGGGAGTAAAGGCAGTGGGCACCGCGATGAAACAATTGCCCACCACACGAATAGTGCCGGTAGCTGTATCTGAGCAGCCGAGGTCGTTGGTTACAATCAGCCTTGTTGGCAAATCCCTTATACTATTATCATTATTCACATCATAAAATTGAGGTGGCGGTGCCTGGTCTGTACTGGTGAACCCATTACCAAATGTCCATTGCCAGGCTACTACACGGTTATAGCTTTTATCCCTGAAGACAGCCGGGTCATTAGGACAAACCACAGCCGTGGATTCAAATAGAGCATTCAATTCGTTGTCAAGTGTAATTACATTGTTTGTAAAAGTATCGGTACATACCCCATTGCTTACAATAAGGGTTGCTTTTTTATTTCCAAACACCGTGTAAGAAACAGAAGCGTCTCTTTTATTGCTTTTAATATTGTTATCAAATATCCATTGCCAGCTGTTCACTCCGTTGCGGCCATCGTGTGAATAATCAATGATGTCTGTTTTGCATCCCCAGCGAATATTGTAATTAAATGCGGCACTAACGGTATCCGCTACACTAAAATTGATAAATGAACCGGCAGCCGTTTCCATGCCGCATTCATTTAAAATGGTATTGCCATCGCTGCCGGTATTGAGAGTGATGCGGTAGCTGCCGCCTTTTTCTATGGGCTTATTGAGCTTTACATGAATAATATCACTGTTGCCATCGCCGTTGCAATCAATGCCTGCAGCACTCACCACCGTGATAGGTTCAGCCCCCGTTACTGTAAAATCGCTGCCATCGGCTGCCACTGTATTGCACATCATGGGTTTTGTAAAAACCAATTCCAGTTCATCCGGCGCACAGCCAATTTTTGTAAGGCTGTCCATTGGTGTGGGGACCAGCGGATATACAGTTACGGTAAGATTATGCCCTACCGGAATGGTGCGATCACAGTTGTCTAAAAGATTTATGCCATCGCGGTCATTTCGAACAGTAATGGTATAATTGCCCGGGGGTACGGGGCTTGCCAGAGTAAGCACTATAGAATCCATGTCAAAACCATTATTACAGTTCACACCTTCTGCTGCAATAACAGGGGCAAAAGCAGGTGTAACGGTAAAATCACTGCCATCAGCATTAAGGCTGCTGCATTTCATTTTTTTATTCAATTTCACGGTCATTTTTACACCATCGCAGATGGCCCTTGCTCCTGCAAGATCCGGCTCTACAGGATCAACAATACTGGCGGTGCCCCCCCCAAATGATAATCCATATCCGCTTTGGTCACTACCGCTAAAGTGGCTTATCAGAAGAATATAAGTATGCCCTTGTATCAAGGTAGGCATGGAACTGAACAATGGCCTGAATTGATTACCTGTTGTGGCGCATACTGCCAAGGAATTACCCTGGGAAGAAGCACCGGTAATACCTGTTTCACCCGACCAGTTGCAAGCTACAAACAAAGAGGAAACCGTATAAACATCATTTGGGCTGCGGCCGGTGATGTCAAACAATTGCCAGTCATAATCATCACCAATATTATTAGGAGTAATTTTAAAACCAAGTGTGCCACCCGAAAAACAGGTAAACCGGTACCAGTAAGGGTTCATATCAGATAAAACTGCATTATTGCAGCCGGGGGCAACAATGGTAGTGCCGCCGCATACAGGCACCTGGCTTTGGAAAAAAGTATCGGTGCCGCAAACAGGAAACGCTGTAGCAGGCGTTTGCCCCAAAGTAGTACAGTTCTGGCTAAATAATTTTATGCCTGTAAAAGCAAACAGAAACAGGATAATAAATTTCTTCAATATCATAAACGTTGCAAATCTAAAGAATGATAACTTATTGCACCTGACCGTTGCATGAGTGGCAACCAAATTAACAAGGTATTAGGCTGCCACGTATCTTTCTGGCATCAAACAATATCTTTGCACCTCTTTTATGCAAACAGTAATTGGCAACGATATTGACAAAGCAGGACGGCTTTTGATAAACGGCGATATAGTGGCCATTCCCACTGAAACAGTTTACGGCCTTGCCGGTAATGCACTCAGTGAAGATGCGGTGCTTAAAATATTTGAAGCCAAGAACCGCCCATCTTTTAACCCCTTGATTGTACATATAAAAAGCTGGGATGCTGCCGGTAAATATGTGCAGCATATACCTGCAAAAGCAATATCGCTGGCGAAAAAATTTACACCCGGGCCGCTTACATTTTTATTGCAGAAAAAAAATATCATCCCTGATTTGGTTACTGCAGGAAGTGATAAGGTAGCTGTACGCATTCCCAACCATCCGCTAACGTTATCGTTATTGCAATCAATAAATTTTCCGCTGGCGGCACCGAGCGCCAATCCATTTGGCTATATCAGCCCTACCACTGCACAGCATGTATATGAAGGATTGAATGGTAAAATACCTTACATATTGGATGGCGGTGCTGCCACTGTTGGCCTTGAATCAACCATTATTGGTTTTGATGAAAAAGAAAATGTGTTGCTGTACAGAACAGGGGGTACCGGTACAGAGCAAATAGAGGAAGCGCTGGATGAAAAAGTGCTTATGGCTGCATTGTCTTCACAGCAAAACCCTGAAACAGCAGGGCAGTTAAAATCCCACTATGCACCACACAAGCCTTTATACATTGGTGATATTGATGTACTGAAAAAACAATTTGCCGGCGGGCGGCTTGCCGTTATCAGCTTTACAAAAACATATGATGGCATTGACAGGTCTTTTGTGCTGTCGGGAAACGGCAGCATTGCAGAAGCGGCTAAAAACCTGTTTGCCACATTACGGGAAATTGACAGGCTGGAAGATGTGGATGTAATACTGGCAGAAAAATTTCCTGGTGAAGCAATAGGCAGGGCTATTAACGACCGGCTGCAAAGGGCGCAGGCAGAGAATAAAATATAACTATAAAGGCTTCTCAAAAGGTTCTCATTTCTTAACCTGCATTAATATTTTCGCTTCTCCCTTCATGTAATTTTGTTGCTAAATTTTACAATTATGGAATTAGGCATAAGCATGTTTGGCGATTTGCATATTGGTAAAGATGGCAAGGTGCAGCCTGCAGGGCAAAAATTGCAGGAACTGATTGAAGAAATAAAGCTGATGGATGAGGTGGGGCTGGATTATTTTGGCATTGGTGAGCACCACCGGCCTGATTATGCAGTTTCTTCTCCCGGAATAGTGCTGGCGGCTGCAGCGGCCGTTACTAAAAATATAAAGCTTGGCAGCGCTGTTTCCGTATTAAGTTCGGCAGACCCTGTGAAGCTGTACCAGGACTTTGCCACTATTGATCTCATTTCAGGCGGCAGGGCAGAGCTGATGGCCGGCAGGGGAAGCTTTACGGAATCGTTTCCTTTATTTGGCTACAACCTTTCGGATTATGATGAACTGTTTGATGAGAAACTGAGTTTGCTGCTGCAGATTAATGCAGAAGAAAAAATCAGTTGGAAAGGAAAGTTCAGACCGGCACTGGTGAGCCAGCAGGTGCTGCCCCGTGCAGTAAACAATCATTTGAACATCTGGGTGGCGGTGGGCGGCACACCCGAATCGGTAGTAAGGGCGGCCAGGCTGGGCGTGCCGGTTATGTTTGCTATCATCGGCGGCAACCCCGTTCAGTTTAAGCCGCTGTTCCAGTACTATAAAGAATTATACCAGCAGTATGGTCATGATATGGATAAGTTTAAGGTAGGTGTGCACATGCATTCATTTTTTGGGGACAATAGTACACAACTGGCAGATGAATATTACCCACTTTACGCAGCACAAATGGACAGGGTAGGACGCAGCCGTGGCTGGCCACCCTACCAGCGCCGGCAGTTTGATTTTGGCAGGGGCAAAGAAGGCGCTTTAATAATCGGGGATGCCAATGAAGCTGTTGATAAAATATTAGCTATGCAGGAAATGTTTGGCCTCACCCGTTTTGCTGCACATATAGATGTAGGTGGCCCATCACACAAAGCATTGATGAAGGCAATTGAAATTTACGGAACGGAAATTGCCCCCGAAGTGAGAAAGGCATTCCCAAAAAAACATTGATTTGTTGCCAAAAGGCGAACGGTTGAAAAAAGATTCCGGCAGTTGTTGTTTAATACAATATATTGCGGATATTGTGCGTTGTGCAATGTAATTCCTTTTACTGCATCATCTTTTGAAATACTGTATATATGCCCAACGAGAGCATCCAGGGCGCAGCCCAGCGAACGATAAAGTACAATCCACAACTGGACGGGCTTCGTTTCTTTGCAGTGTTATTTGTTGTTACTTATCATTGGGTGCCGGCCATTCATGAGCTTGACTACAGCACTTTTTTTGGCGGCCTTATCAATTTCTTTTTTGTATTAAGCAGCTATCTTATTACCAAAATACTGTTTTCTGCAAGGGATAAGGCCATCAGCATGGGGATTCCTAAATTCAAGGTCATTGCTGTATTCCTGCTGCGGCGTGTGTTAAGGATATTTCCTGCATATTATCTTTTTCTTTTAGTGGCGGTATCAATGCCAACCATCGGCAGTGAAATAAGGCAGCATGCTGCCATGTACTTCTCCTATCTTGCCAATTACCACATGTACGCTTCACATGTTTTTCCTGCAGTATCTGCTCATATATGGACGCTGGCAGTAGAAGAGCAGTTTTACCTTGTGTGGCCGCTGGTGATTATGTTTGTTCCTCAAAAACACCTTGTAAAAACACTGCTGGCCATTATTATTTGTGCAGTATTATACAGGGCTTTTACTTACGAGCCGGTAAACGGTGTGCCGCAGGTGATACTTACCCAATATTGCGTAGATGCTTTTGCCGTGGGCGCCGTGCTTGCCTGCAAGTACACGAATGCATCTGAAAAAGAGAAACAACTCATTACCCGGTACACCAATCTTATTTTTTATATCGGCGTGCCGCTTTCAATTTTTATTATAGCTGTCAAATCTCATTACTGGTCATTTGTGCTGAACAGGTTCTTATTTTCTGTTATTTCCTTTAAAATAATAGAAGGGGCTGTGGTGGGGTACAAAAATTATTTTGGAAAATTCCTCGAAAAGAAGCCGGTGCTTTATATCGGGAGGATCAGCTACGGCATTTACCTGTACCATCTGCTGGTACCGGCTGTTTTTTGGAAATTGTATAACATGGCTTATGATTTCGGGCTGAAGCATTATGCCGGCTTTTTTATGAAGAATAAACAAGCTATTGACAGCCTGGGAAATTTCCTTGCTACCCCGGCCATGTGCTTTATCATTTATGCTGCATTTACCCTGCTCATAGCTTCCTTATCCTGGAAATGGCTTGAAATGCCTTTTAACAGGTTGAAAATATCGTATAATATTCCCAAGCCTAAACCTGCCGCTGCCGTTGAAGAGATTAAGCAAAGAATATAAACTTTTTAGTCTTCTGTTGATAAGCGTCAATTTATTTGTTGTTTGATTGCAGGGAGCAGGATTAGCCTGCAAATTCCATTACAGGTAAGTATTGGCCTTAAAGCTCTGCATTTTTCCGGTAAGCTTAATATTTTTCTGCCAAAAACTGTTATATATTCTTATTCTAAATTTATTTTTATTTTATTGGTTTCCAATTGTGTATATTATTATTAGCCTCAATTATTATTATATATCTTCAATATTAATTGCAGTACTCCCCATACTTTGTAAATTTGTTGATTGCTTGCTAATGTCTTATATTTTAATACCTGCTGCCATGTACAAAAATGAAAAAATCCTGCCGGCGCCAATACACAAATTCGGTTTTCCCGGTGTCTTCCTTTTAAACTTTACAGCAGCATAAAAAAATCCAATTGAATTGCATATGAAGAAAAGCTTATTGCTTGCATCAAAGAATTGCCTGGCTTTTGCAATCGCCGGCTTTAGTTTTATCAATACAGCGTGGGCACAAACGCCCTGCGACCAAAGGGAAATAGCCAATGTAGATTTTACCTATACCGGTACCCCCCCTGAACCGGCCCGTTGGGACATGAGCCAAACAAGAGCAGGTGGGGCCACAATAGACCAGACTGCTTTTACGTATGTACCTACCGGTAACTTTTCCAATGTACAAACAGAAGCAAATCCCGGGTTCACTCAAAATACAACACGCCAATATGCCATTGTAAAAAATCCCAAAGATTTAAACCCTCAATATGCAGACATTCCTTCCGATGGTATGATTGTGATAAATCCTTTGCAAGGACAACAAGACCAATTTGCTCAATTCCAGATAAACGGTTTGGTTCCCAATACAGAATATTATATTGAAGTAAAATTGTACAATGTATTAAATTATACGCCATCTAATGGTTGTTGCTGGAATCAAATGCTAAAAGCAGAAACCGTGGGAAATGGGAATAATGCGCATGATGGCAATAACCCTAACGGAAATTCTTCCAGCACCAACGGTGATAATTTTAGCTGGGACATGGGTGGTAATTTTATCCAGGAAAAGCCCCGGCCTAACACAGGCGGGACGTTTATGATATTAAGAGGAAGAAAGATGTTGGGGAATGCCACTACAGGTTTTACTATTACGTTTAGCCAGGGCACTGATGGTAATTACAGAGAAAACGCTTTTGTTTTTGCCATAGATTATATAAAAGTTTATGGCTGCCAGGCAGAGGCTATCAATGTATCAGGAGGTTCCACCAGTGTGTGTGAAGGGACAGACCTTATTCTTACCGCACAGGGTATCGGGCCGGCAGGTTCCACCTATCAATGGTACAACGGTGCTACGCTTATACCAGGCAGCACTTCAGATACTTTACATGTTATTTCGCCAATTGGGGTAGGCGCCACCGCTACTTATAAAGCCGTGGGGCAGTGGAATAATAAGAGTGTAACTATTACTTCCAAACTGTGCTGCAGCAGCGTGGGTGGTACCAGTGATGAAGTGGTAAGGCAAAGCTTTAACGGGCTTACCTATGAGTGTACCGGCAGGCCGGGAGGCTATGCAAATATTCCGGGTCTGGGAGTTGATAATTTTATAGACCCTGCTTATGTATATGCAGGCCCCGGTTGCAATAGTTTAAATGACGGGCAGTATGCAGTGGTACAAACTTCTTATGCAGGTGATTTTTGGCACAGCCCTAAGCCGGAGGTAAAAGACCATACAGGAGTACCCGGCAGCGGCGCTTTATTTATAAATGCCGTGGGAGGAGTAGGGCAGGTATTTTATAAATTCAATCTTACAGGGCTTTGTGCCAATACCCGGTATGAATTTTCTGTATGGTATGCTTCGCTTGCCTACGGCCCCGAAACAAAGCCCGACATCAGGTTTGATGTAATGAATGGTGCCACACAAGTGGCAACAGTAAGTACAGGCATTATCCCGGTAAATGAACAATGGTATGAAGCAACAGTAACTTTTGTAACCCCATCCACCGGTACACCCACCTATACATTGCAGTTGGTAAACCAGGTTGGAAATGTTACTGCAGGTAATGACCTGATGATTGATGATATCGTAGTAAAAAAATGTACGCCCAATATTAACCTGTATCCTGACGGGACAAAAGACACGGTGCTTGCTGTGTGTAATGATAATCCCATTACTTTAAAAGTAAGCACTTATTATGACCTGCCCCTGGCAATTACCGGCAGTTCTACCGGCACGGTATATTATCAATGGATGAGTGCTACTTCTCCCAATGGGCCATGGGCGTTAATTCGTACGCCTGAAACAACAGGAACTTTGGTAGTAACACCTACAACTACTACTACTTATTACAGGGCTAAAGTATCTGCTGATCAAACAAGGGCAGCCACAGGCCAACCGCCATTGGCATCAGAATGCGGCAATGATGGCATGACTAGTTCATTCAAATTAACGAAGAACGGCAGCTTTACAGTGCCACCCGTTACCGGCACTACCACTTATTGCCCGGGCGCTACTATGACATTGACAGGCGACCCCGGCACAGGTGATGAATGGGAATGGAGAAAGGGAACTTCATTTGCATCAGCTACTGTTATCACAGGGTATGAATTCAGTAATGACCCTGCAAAGAAAATATTTACAAAAACATTTGCCGCAGGCGATGCAAGTACTTATTATTTCGTTTCAAGGTTATCTTCCGGCTGCGAGGGCAACTCATCAATAACGGTAACAGCTAACCCGGTTGCTGCTGCTACTATCAGCGCTTCTGCCACAACAGTATGCCAGAATGCAACAGGGTCAACTATTACCTTTACAGGTTCAAACGGTACTGCGCCTTACACTTTCACCTATACCAAAGATGCTGGAGCCAACCAGACAATAACTACTACTTCGGGCAACTCAGTTACTATAACAGTGCCCACCGGTACTTCAGGCAATGTAGTGTACAACCTGGTGGGGGTATCCGGCAGTGGCGCTACTTGTGCAAATACTGCCATTACAGGGCAATCAGCCACTGTTACCGTCAACCCGTTACCAACTGCTGCTATCAGCGGCACCGTTACGGTAGCACAAAACGGTACTTCTCCTGATATAACCTTTACAGGTTCCGGTGGTACACCTCCATATACTTTTACATATAAAATCAATAGCGGTACTAATCAAACAGTAACCACCACTTCAGGAAATTCCGTTACTGTATCAGCTCCTACCAGCGTATCCGGCACATTTAACTATAACCTTGTAAGCATAAAGGATGCTTCTTCAACCACCTGCACCAATACGGCTACAGGCACGGCTACTGTTACAGTAAGCAATTTGCCCGGAGCTACTATTTCTACATCGGCCACCAGTGTTTGCCAAAATGAAACAGGGCCGGTTGTCACTTTTACAGGCAGCAATGGGGTAGTGCCTTATACATTTACTTACAACATTAACGGCGGCGCCAATCAAACCATATCTACTATTCCCGGTAACGTTTCGGTTACCTTAACAGCACCTGCCGGCACAACCGGCACATTTGTTTATACCCTAACGCAGGTGCAGGAATCAAGCCCCACACCGGTAACCAATGCTGTTACGGGGCAATCTGTTACTGTTACAGTGAACCCGGCAGCATCTATAACAGGCTCATCTGCTGTAACAGTGGGCAGCACTTTGCAGTTAACAGGCTCCGGCACACCTGCGGCTACCAATGCCTGGGTATCATCCAATACCGCGG
>JBEHYP010000081.1:0-16997 GCA_048498115.1 Bacteroidota bacterium
TTGGGTTTACAAGTTTCTCCGATAGAGATTAATAGAGGGACCATCACTTATGAAGAAAACGCCGTCCTCCCTTGCTCCGGCCGCCAATACGAATCGCCATCAGCAACAGTCTTAACTGTACAAAACAAAATATATTATGTGCGGAATTGTAGGATATACCGGCCCAAGAGAGGCATACCCGATAGTAATTAAAGGATTAAAAAGGCTGGAATACCGGGGTTATGACAGCGCGGGCGTGGCATTGCTGAACGGCGGCTTAAAAGTTTATAAGAAAAAAGGCAAGGTGGCCGATCTGGAAGAAGCTGTAGTAGGGGCAGACCTGCATTCCCATATAGGTATCGGGCATACAAGGTGGGCCACGCATGGCGAACCTAACGACCGCAATGCGCATCCCCACCGCAGTGCAAGCGGTAAGCTGGCCATGATACACAATGGCATTATTGAAAACTATGCCCAGATAAAAAAAGACCTGCAGAAAAAAGGGTACAGCTTTACCAGCGATACCGATACGGAAGTGTTGCTGAATTTTATTGAAGACATAAAAAAGAACAACGACTGCAGCCTGGAAGAAGCAGTGCGGATCGCCCTGAAAAGAATTACCGGTGCTTACTGTATTTTGCTGATAGACGAAGACGATCCCGAAACCATTATTGCTGCAAGAAAAGGCAGCCCGCTGGTGATAGGGGTTGGTAAAGGCGAGCACTTTCTCGGCAGCGATGCCAGCCCCATGCTGGAATATACTAAAGAAGTGGTGTATGTAAATGATTACGAGCTGGCCATCGTAAAGCCCGGGGAGCTTATTTTAAAGAACCTCGGCAACGAAAAAATAACTCCTTTTGTAACCAGGCTGGATATGGAGCTGGCAGCCATTGAAAAAGGCGGCTATGACCATTTTATGCTGAAAGAAATTTTTGAGCAGCCTTCTTCCATCCATGATTGCTTACGGGGGCGTATAGACGCATCGCAGGGCATCATCCGCATGAGCGGTGTCCAAAATAACCTGGAAGCATTTAAAAATGCAAAACGCATTCTCATTGTGGCCTGTGGCACCAGCTGGCATGCCGGTTTGGTAGCTGAATATATCATTGAAGAATTGTGCCGCATTCCTGTGGAAGTGGAATATGCTTCAGAATTCCGCTACAGGAACCCGGTAATAAATAAAGGTGATATCATCATTGCTATTTCCCAGAGCGGTGAAACGGCAGATACCCTTGTGGCAATTGAAACGGCAAAAGAACAGGGAGCTATCATTTTCGGTATAGTGAATGCGGTTGGATCTTCCATTGCAAGGGCGAGCCACGGTGGCGCCTATACGCATGCCGGCCCCGAAATTGGCGTGGCCAGCACCAAGGCATTTACCGGCCAGTTGGCTGTGCTTACCATGATGGCGTTGAAAATTGCCAAAGAAAACGGTACCATTTCAGAAGAACGCCTTACCAAGCTTTTATTTGAGCTGGAATCAGTGCCGGAAAAAGTAGAAGCTATTCTTGGCAGCGTAGCAGCAGTAAAAGCAATTGCAGAAAAATATAAAGATGCCCCCGATGCTTTGTTCCTGGGCCGCGGCTATAATTTCCCCATCGCACTGGAGGGCGCTTTAAAGCTGAAAGAGATTTCGTATATCCATGCAGAAGGGTATCCAGCAGCAGAAATGAAGCATGGCCCTATTGCCTTGGTTACCGATACATTGCCGGTGGTATTTGTTGCCACCAAAGACAGCTATCATGAAAAGATCGTAAGCAACATGCAGGAAATAAAGGCACGCAGGGGAAAAGTAATCGCTGTGATTACCGAAGGCGATGAAGTAATACCGAGCCTTGCAGATGACGTATTTTATGTGCCGCCTGCCGATGAGATCATTGCGCCGATGCTGAGCGTTATTCCCCTTCAATTACTTTCTTATTATGTGGGCGTTGCCAAAGGATACGATGTAGACAAGCCAAGGAATTTGGCTAAAAGTGTAACGGTTGAGTAATTGATAATGAAATAAGGGATAACTGATAGTGCGTTATAACAGGGCTTTGTTTTATTTTGCCGGGTAACTACTACTTTTTCAGGTGAACGATAATGGTTAAAATTATCCGTTATCAATTAAACAATTATCCATTAATTTAATGAACATCATTAAAAAGCACCCCGTCAGCGAGCTGGGCTATAATTTTATAGAACCTCAGTTTCTTCCCAAAGGAAAAGATGAATATTACCTGCGCTTTGAACAAAACCCCGGTCATAAAAATTACCGCAACCTTACCTCTTCTGAAATAGGGGTATTGGTGCGCAATAACAATACTTCTGATGACTGGAGCAAAATACTGGTATCGAAATATTTCAGGCCGGAGCAGGTGAAGGACTGTGAATTTCATGGGCTGGTACGTATTGGAAAACTGGAGCCTTATTATTTGGAATTTCACAATTTAAGGATGCCGGTTGGCCTGTACAATTGCAAGATCATCAGCTGTGATTTCGGCGATAACGTGAGCATTGACAATGTGAATTACCTGAGCCATTACATTATCGGCAATGAAGTGATGATATCAAATGTGAATGAGCTGGCCAGTACAGATAAAGGAAAATTCGGCAACGGCATAGTATGCGAAGGTGAAGAAGAGAAGCAAAGGGTGGTGATGGAATTGTGCAATGAAAATGGCGGAAGGCGGGTGGTACCATTTGATGGTATGCTGCCCGGCGATGCTTACTTGTGGAGCAAATATATTGCTGATGAAAAATTGATAAACAGGTTTATATATTTTACCGACAAACAATTTGATAACAGGCGGGGCCGCTATGCAGAAATAGGGGACAGGACGGTGATTAAAAGCTGCAAGATCATTAAAGACACAAAGATTGGTACAGATGCGTACTTAAAAGGCGCCAATAAGCTGAAGAACCTTACTATTAAAAGTGATGAGGAGCGTACTTCGCAGATCGGCGAAGGCTGTGAACTGGTGAACGGCATTATTGGTTATGGCTGCAGGATATTTTATGGGGTAAAAGCGGTGCGTTTTGTAATGGCTTCACATTCGCAATTGAAATATGGCGCCAGGTTGATCAATTCTTATCTTGGCAACAACTCCACTATTTCCTGTTGCGAAGTATTAAACTCATTGATATTCCCGGCGCATGAGCAGCATCATAACAATTCATTTTTATGCGCTGCATTGATAATGGGCCAAAGCAATATTGCCGCCGGCGCCACTATCGGCAGCAACCATAACAGCCGCAGCCCTGACGGCGAAATTATTGCCAACCGGGGCTTTTGGCCGGGCTTATGCGTAAGCTTAAAGCACAATTCCAAGTTTGCTTCCTATACTATTTTGGCAAAAGGGGATTTCCCGGCGGAGTTAAATATCCCTGTTCCTTTTAGCCTGGTGAGCAATGACGTGAGCAACGATAGGCTGGTAGTAATGCCCGGTTACTGGTTCATGTACAATATGTATGCGCTGGAACGCAATGCATGGAAATATGTGGACAGGGACAGGCGCACAGACCGCATACAGCAAATTGAATACGATTATTTAGCACCAGATACGGTGAATGAATTATTTGATGCGCTGAAGCTGCTTCAATCACTGCAGGTAAATGAAAAAGGCGTTGCGGAAGCAAGGGGCTGGGAGAATACTTCCCGCAAAACGGAAATAATTAAAGTGCCGCAAAGCGTTGCTTTATTTAAAGAGCTGATAACATACTATGGAACGCTTACCATTTTACGGCACATCCAGGAAAATAAAATAGAAAGCTTTGAAGCGCTGAAAAAAACATTGTCTGCAAAAATACAGCGCAGCCAATGGTTGAATATCGGCGGGCAATTGATAGCTGAAGAAGAGGTAAAGAAATTTTTATACAACATAAAATCCGGCAAAGTTGATAGCTGGGACGATGTGCACGAATTTTATAAAAAGCAGGGAATTGTTTATCATACGCACAAGCTGCACCATGCCTATACTTCATTGCTTGAAATACTCAATATCACGCCCAGGCAGTTTACCTCTGAACTATTAAAGCAACTGCTGGATGGGTTAATTGGCACCCGTACGTGGATGTGCAAAGGCATTTATGATTCAAGGGCCAAAGATTACAGCAACCCTTTCCGGAAAATGGTATATGAAACCACGGAAGAAATGAACAAGGTGCTTGGCAGGCTGGAAGACAACAGCTTTATCCAGCAGCAGGTGGCAGGGCTCGATGTGCTGAAAAAAGAAGTGAAAGCTGTGATCCGGAAACTAAAATTAAAAGATAAATAGCTGCCCTCTAACTCATCACCCACGAAAGGCAATTACCATTGAATTGCAAAAAATGAACAGTAAGGTGGGCGGGATTTGATCTTCTGATTATACAATCAGCCGCGCCGCTGTTATCGTTTAGCTGTATGTTCTCAATATGCAGGTGTTCAATAAAATCTATTTCGCCATCGCCAAACCATTTGTATAAAGATTCTTTGATGCTCCATGCAGCAGTGATTAAAGTTTGGTGCGAATGAAAATCATTGCCGGATAGTTCTTGAATCAGTGCCTGCTCGTGACCGGAAAGAAATTTATGTTTTACCTTTTCCGCTTTGCTGCTTATCAATTCTACATCCACACCCACCCTGTCGGCAGTGCTTACCATTGCCGCGGCATAATCGCCTGCATGGGAAATGCTGAAGTGATACGCTTCATCTTCCAGGAAAGGCTTACGGGTATCAGCAATTTTTATCAGCGCATGCGGGAACCCGGGAAACAATTCTTTTAAAATAAACCTGCCGGCGAGATGCTGCAGCCTCTTGTGCGGATGGGTGATAGCCCGCTGCAGCGGCACTTCTTCTGTAAAAAAATGCTCCGGCTCTGTAATATGCCATACGCCCAGCCTGGTGTGGGAGTTAATATTTTGTTGATAAACCATCGGCATAAACTGGCAGTGGATTTGAGATTTCAAAATTAATGAAGCAAATTAGCAACCTGCAAATAACAACTGATAATTTTAATTGTAATTGAAAAATGATCTTAAGCGACAAACGTATTTTGGAGGAAATGGACAAAGGCACTATTGTGATCAATCCTTACAGCAGGGATCAACTGGGCAGCAATAGTTATGATGTGCATTTAGGAAAGCATTTAGCTACTTATAAAGATGCAGAACTGGACGCAAAGAAACATAATGAGATAACGCATTTTGAAATACCGGAGGAGGGATTTGTGCTGCACCCGAATGTTTTTTATCTCGGCGTTACGGAAGAATACACCGAAACACATGCCCATGTGCCTTTTCTGGAAGGTAAATCATCTACCGGGAGGCTGGGCATAGATATACATGCTACTGCCGGGAAAGGCGATGTGGGTTTTTGTGGTAACTGGACTTTGGAAATTTCGGTAAAGCAGCCGGTAAGGATATATGCAGGCATGCCCATTGGTCAATTGATCTATTTTCCCGTGGAAGGGGAAATTGAAGTGAAGTACAACCAGAAAAAAAATGCTAAATACAGCGGCCAGATCAACCGCCCCGTGGAGAGCATGATGTGGAAGAATAAATTTTAGTTTTTCTGTTCGCTATTTTTAATAGCGGTTGTAATTTCAAAAAGGTTATTTATAAACCATTTTGGTAACTGGCTGCTTGGAATGAATGAAACAGGCTGCCCGTTGCTAATAATTACAAGTACCTGGTGAAAAAGATCGGAAGTGTCTATTATTTGTACAGTGTCGAATATTTTATAGTATTTATCAAGTTTTTCCAGGTTCCCATAAAAGTTTGACTCTACGGTAAAGGCATTAACGTAGTGGCCTCCCTCCCTGGTCCTTTCGATCACTCTTAACTGTGAAAGATCAGGATTTGTTAAACCAAAGAAAATAAGGTTGATTTTATAACCGGCTTCTTTAAACTGTTTAGGAATATTCCAAGTGGCATCATTAGTAAAATGGCCTTCATAAGTAAAGTCAAGTCTCTGCGCCAGTGCATTCCCTGCTAATTCATTAAATGTTCTATCAACAAATTCATAAGCAAGATTCCTGCATTCTTTATGCGATCGTATGCCCGAATTAAACAATTCACTTCTTTTTTGCATAAAAAGTTTGTCTCCGTCAAAAACATCCCGGGCTTGTATTTTAGAAGGAAGATACGAAGGACCGACTGTCGATTTTCCTGCGCCATTGGAGCCTGTTATAATATACAACTCCGGCATTATTCAGAAAAATAACTGGTAGTGTTGGCGGAGAGAGTTGGCTTCAGATTGCGAAAGCTCACGGATAATATCAAAACTTTTTGAGGACTTATCCGCAATTGTTACAAGTTTTATGGAACCATTGGGATATTCAAGGTAGCACTGATTAGTATGCAGGCCTTTTGGATTTATCATAAAAGTTTGTCCACTCTTAAGCTTTTTCAAGCGTAAGGTACGTACTGCTTCAGTGCCTTTTTTGCTGATATTTTCCAATGTTGACATCATTGCAAATTTACATAAAAGCAATCAAAAAGGTTAATCTTAATCAAAACTAGTTAAGACTAAGAAGACGGAGATAATGCTAATACACTGCCACCAGCGCTTCCAGCTTTGGTTTAGCGGCAGCCCATCCATCAGTAATTCTTGCAACAGTTGAAAATATTTCCGGGTGAAATTGGCCATCCCTGAAGGCAATATCAGTTGCTTTGCAGGCATTTTCCAGCTCCGGAAGCCCGGCAATTACCATCACTGATTTTAAAGTGTGTGCCGCGTTGGCTATTGCAGAAGGGTTTTGTTCCTGCCAGGCTTTTTTAAGCGAATCAATATTTTGCTGTATATCAACGATGGCGCTTGTAAGCAATGTTTTTTCAAAAGCTGCATTGCCGCCTGATATGGAATGAAGATAACTTAGGTCGAGGGTAGGGGTATTCATCTCTATTTGGTATAAGTAACCATATCGCTGATGGTATGGCTTAATTTTTTATTGCTGTTTTGCATTTCAATGGATTCTATAATCGCTGCAAACAGGTTCTCCGGTTTAAACGGTTTTGACACATAGCCTGTCATTCCTGCCTTATAGCAATTCTGCATTTCTCCGTATAATGAATGTGCTGTCATAGCTACGATAGGGATTTTTGACACGGGCCCTTCCAGTGCCCGGATGTGTTCAGTGGCAGCGATGCCATTCATCATTGGCATTTGTATATCCATCAGCACTACATCAAATTGCCCCTGCTGCACAGCTTCCAGTGCCAGTGCGCCGTTTACTACGTGTGTTACTTTAAAGCCGCCGTTTTCCAGCACCTGCCTGGCAAGCATTGCGTTAATAGCATTGTCTTCCGCCAGCAGCACACTTATGGGGCTGCCATCGGGCAGGGTTGTTTTTTTATTGCCGGTTGCACTGGCAGCGGTGGTTTCATTCTCTGCCTGCCTGTATTTATCAAATGTGAGTATGAAATGAAATACGGTGCCGCTGTTGGGAATACTCTCCATTTTTAACGTGCCGCCATGCATATCAACAATGCCCCTTGCAATATTGAGGCCAAGGCCAGTGCCACCATACAGCCTTTCTGTGTCCGTATTGGCCTGTGTAAACCGCTCAAAAATGGCTTCGTGCTTTTCAGGCGCCACGCCGATGCCCGTATCCTTTACCGAAAATGAAATGTATTCTTTACTGTCATCAGGGCCGCTTACTGTTTTACAGGTTATTTCCACGTAGCCGCTGTCGGTAAATTTAACAGCATTACCCAGCAGGTTAAATAAGATCTGCGAAAGCCTTAGCTGGTCGCCCATCACCCTGTCGGCAATATTATTGCTCACAGTGCTTATCAGGCGGATGCCTTTGTCCTTTGCTTTCGGCTCCAGTATCTTCACGGCATCCGTTACAATATGCTTTACATCTATAGGCGAAGATTCAAGCACAAAGTTGCCGGATTCTATCTTGGAAAGATCAAGTATGTTATTGATGAGGCCAAGCAGGTTTTGCGAAGCTGATTTTATTATCTCTACGTATTCCCCCTGTTCTTTTTTTAGCAGGGTATCGCCAAGCAAATGGGTAAAGCCAATCACAGCATTCAATGGTGTCCTTATTTCGTGGCTCATATTGCTGATGAACTGGTCTTTTATTTTTAGCGAACGTTCCACCATTTCATTGGCAGCTATCAGATCGGTTTCTATCTGGTAGCGCCCCGTAATGTCCATGCCAATGGCAAGAATATATTTTCTGCCTTTATTGTCTTTGAAGCATTTTTTGATTACACTAAACCAGCCTATGGGTGTATTGGTGCAGTCAGTGCCTGGCATGCTGCCTTCCAGCCTGATGGTTTCCCCGTCTTCCAGTTCCATCATGCTTTCATAATCGCCGAGGAATATGTCATCGGGCCCCTGCACCAGGTCAAATACCTGGAGTGATTTTTTATCATTGCACAAATAATACTGGCTGAACATTTTGTTATGCAACACCACCTGGCGGTGCTCATCCATCACAAAAATGATATTGGGGCTGTTTTCAATTATCTGGTTGATGAATTCCTGCTGTTTTTCTATTTCATTTTGCGCTTTTACCGATTCGGTGATATCCACAGCGCTGGCAACCACATAGGGTTTGCCGTCTTTATCTTCATACCTCGTATTCTGATACAGCCAGGCCCTCCTGGTGCCGTTTTTGGTTATCACCTGCATTGAGCCCTGCGTGGTTTTATTGGCTGTAATCTCTGCCAGGTATACATCAAAATAAGGCAGCAGCGTGGGGTCAATAAACTTACTGATGCTCTGGCCTATCAGTTCTTCTTTGGTATAGCCGGTTAATTTTTCAGTGGCAATATTTATGTCGAGCAATATGCCGCTAAGGTCGTGCCGGCAGATGATGGCCTGCGCATTGTCAAGTATAGCTGTCTTTTCCTCTTCGCTTTTCTTTAAAGTAAGCTCAAATGATTTGCGCTGTGTAATATCTTTTATGGCACCTACATAGCCGGTTACATTTCCCTGTTCGTCTGTCCGTGGGGCAATATTGGATACGATATGCCTCACTTCGCCGTCATCCATTATATAGCGGTATTCAATCTCATGGTTATCGCTTTGGTTGACATACCTGATTTTTGCTTTTAATTCTTCCATGTCTTCAACGGGGACATGTTTTATAAATTCATCAACAGGGTATTCGCCTGTTAACGGCAGGTGCAGCATCATCCGCATCTCCCTGGAGAGATATAAATTCCTGTGGATGGCATCGTATTCCCAGGCACCTACCTGTGCAATTTCAATGGCCTGCTCCAGTTTGTTTTTATTGGCCAGCAACAGCTCCTGCAGTTCCTTTCTTTCTGCAATTTCTTCTTCAAGCGCCAGCTCTTTTTCTTTCCTGATGGTAATATCTGTTTCTATGGCAATAAAATGGGTCACTTCGCCGGTATCATTGCAAATGGGCTTCACGCTCACCAACCCCCAGTAAGGGCTTCCATCTTTACGATAGTGTACCATTTCTTCCACTACTGCTTCACCTTTAAACATGCTGAGCTTGATATTATTGACCGCCTGCTTTTGTGTTAAAGGCCCTGCCAAAAATGTTTCAGCCTTTTTGCCAATGATATCTGAAAGCGGGTAGCCGGTGATTTTTGTAAAGCCGTCATTCACCCATAAAATAAAACCTGCATTGTCAGCAATCACTACCGCTTCATTTATCTGGGCTACCACTTTGCCGAGCAGCTTCAGTTGCTTGTCGGCCATTGAGCTGAGCATTTGCTCATGAGACAGGTTGTTTTTTATCTGGTGGTTAAATGCCAGCAGCTGCTGCCACCTGATGCCGATAAAGCAAAACAGCAACCCTAAAATAACGGGAGAGAAAATAATAATGATGAAATCAGGAGAATAATCAAAAATATGGAACCAGGGGCCTTTAAAGCCATCTAACCTGTTCAGCAGGTAAGCATTCAGCACCAGCATAACACCCAGCAGTATGCCTGCACCGGTATATTTTAAAACACCTGTATAATTATAATTCTTCATAATGGCAGAACGGTATGGCAATACCGGGCCTTTAATTTCAAAAAAATCAGTTTGACAATCCCGTTCGCTACTTTCAATAGGCAAAACAGGCATATTAAACCGCCTAACCTGCTTAAAACGACATGACTGCTGAAAAAATTGTACAGCAATTATTTTTTATTTGAATGTATAGTGTGCTGGGGAAAAAATAATAGGGTTGATTTTTTACAGGTAAAAAAACAGCAGGGGATATATCAGTTTTTTTTATCAAAAGGCCATTGCCGGCGGCGATAAGACTGGGCAAGATAAACAAGCACACCGCATATGAACACGATAGCAAAATATCCTATACTCCGTAATCCTGTAGCATAAAAAATGAGCAGCCACATGGCGATGGCCAGTATAACGGGCACGGGATATAAAGGCATTTTATAAGGCAAAGCCCCGGCCCCGTTTTTTTTGCGGAGCAACACCACGCCCGCCGCCTGCCCGATAAACTGCAGCAGGATACGCATGGCCAATATGGCATCAATAACATGCACCATTTTAAACAGTAAGCTGAAAATAAAGGCCAGCGATGCAAGCGCCAGCAAAGAGACATAAGGAAAATTTTTTGTGGGGTGCAGCTTTGCAAATACTTTAAAAAATGCACCATCTGCAGCGGCAGCATACGGCACCCTTGAATACCCCAGCATTACTGCAAACAAAGAGGCCAATGCTATCCAGAGTATCATCACGGTGGCTATTTTAGCAGCAGTGCTGCCGTAAAGCCTTTCAATAAATATGCTTACCACAAACGGGGTTTCTCCTTTGTCAAAGGATGCTTTTATTTCCTGCCAGGGCACCACGCCGGTTACGCTCATGTTCATGGCAAGGTATAAAAAAGCGATGCCGATAATAGAGATGAACATGCTGCGTGGAATATTTTTGCCGGGGTTTTTTATTTCACCGCCAAGGTGGCAAACATTGTAATAGCCCAGGTAACTGTAAATGGTTTTTACACATGCCTGCCCAAAGAAAAAAGAAATTATTTGCTGCCAGTTAAAGCTGGTGCTGCCGTCATTTACCGCATGAAAAAAATCACCGTTGGTAATGCCGCCAATAATGATCCAGCCCATAGTGAGCAGTACGCCGCTCCATAGCAGTACGCCGATTTTCCCAATGTTGTCAATTTTCCGGTACAGTAAAATGGTAATGAAAATAATAACGGCGCCGGATACAGCTTTTTGCTGCCATACGTCTAAATGAATAAGATAACCCAGGTATTGAGAAAAGCCGATGGCTGCAGAAGCCGCCACCAGCGGGGCTTGTATCACGGTTTGCCATACGTACAAAAAGCTCATCATTTTACCTGCACCACTTTTGCCGTAAGCTTCTTTCAAAAAATTATAGCTGCCGCCGGCCATTGGATAAGCAGCGCCCAGCTCACTCCATATCATTGCATCCACCACAGATAAAATAGCGCCTGCCAGCCAGGCATATAAAAACTGCCCGCCCGTTAACCCGATAACAATAGGAAGCGTAATAAACGGGCCAATACCCACCATGTCAATCATGTTGAGCACAGTAGATTGAAAAAGGCCAAGGCTGCGCTGCAGTTTGGGGGCAGGGGGAGTCATGCGTTAGTTTGAAGAAGCAATTTAATGGATTTAATTGCTGAATTGTCAAATTGCTGAATTGTTGATTGGCTCTTTTTTAGTGTGAAGGCCCATCAATAATTTAACCATAAAGCAATGTGAAATGCAGATTACCATTCTGCCTTAAACTCCTGCATAAATTCAGGATATTTTTTTGTCTTATAAGCGCCGTCTCCAAAGAATTTAAGCGGTGCTTCCAGTTCATTGGGCTTAAGATAACCGGCTAAGGGTGCCGGCTGTCCATCTAAGGAAGGCAGGAATACAGTAGTAGGAAAGCTCATTTGCCCGTATAAAAGATATACAGCGAGGTCATTGGATTTGTGCTGTGCATTGTAGCCATATTGTTTGCCGTTCCATTCAAAATTCTCTTTTGATTCGGCATCCAGCTTTACGGCATAATAGTGCTCGTTGATATAAGCCGCTACATTGTCTTTTGAATATGTTTCCCTGTCCATCACTTTGCACCAGCCGCACCAGCTTGTGTACACATCTACTATTATGGGCTTTGGGTTTTTGCTGTAAGCTGCCTGTAATTCGTCCACGGTAAGCCACTGTATTTTTTCTTTTTTATTTGCTGTAAACGAAGTGATCGCTATCAGCAGGAGAACGCAGATAAAAAGCAGGGTGATTTTTTGCATACAATATTTGTTTAGTAGCTTTAGCCGTTAATAAACGGAAAGTTAATGCATAAAATTGTTGTTGCCGTCACAGGTGCCAGCGGCGCTGTTTATGCCAAAGTTTTGCTGGACAAATTATTTGCCATAAAAGAGCAATGGAGCGATCTGGCAGTGGTTTTAACAGATAATGCCAGGCAAGTATGGCAAACAGAGCTGGATAATGACAGTTATAAAAATTATCCTGCCAAATTTTACACCCAACAGGATTTTACAGCGCCTTTTGCTTCCGGCTCGGGGCAATATGATATAATGATAATTGTGCCCTGCAGCATGGGTACTTTGGGCCGCATTGCCGGCGGCATCAGCAACGATCTTATTACAAGGGCAGCCGATGTAGTTTTAAAAGAAAGAAGAAGGCTGATTTGCGTGGCAAGGGACACACCTTACAACCTTATTCATATAAAAAATATGGAAACAGTAACACTGGCAGGTGGCATCATTTGCCCGGCCACGCCTTCATTTTACAGCAAGCCCACCACTATTGAAGAAGTTGCTGCCACTGTTATTGACAGGGTAATTGACCTGGCAGGGCTTACCATTGATACGTTCCGGTGGGGAAAATGATCATTTAAGATCAGATATCAAAAGCCGTATTCACCAGTTCAGCCTGCTCTTTCACATGAATTTTATTATAGCCACTGGCGGTAGAAGCGCTGGCAGCACGGCTGGTAATATAGAAATTGATATTTTTTAAATTCATCCTTAAGAAAGAAGCAGCGCCCATGTTCAATGGTTCTTCCTGCACCCAGTGCCAAATGGCTTTGCTGTATTTTTTGTACAGCTCATCCAGTTGCTGCTGTGGTAAAGGATAAATTTGTTCCAGCCTGATGATGGCGATATCTTTCCTGTTTTCTTTTTGTTGTTTTTCTGCCAAATCAAAATATACTTTACCAGAGCAAAGCAATACTTTTTTTACAGCAGCGGCATCATCAACATAACTGTCATCAATTACTTCTTTAAAACCGCCGCTTGTAAATTCCGTTTCGGCGCTGTAGCTGCCCGGGTGGCGCAGGTTGGCCTTGGGTGAAAAATTGATCAATGGTTTGCGGAAGGGCCATGCCAGTTGCCTGCGCAGTGCATGGAACAAGTTGGCGGCTGTTGTAATATTGGTAACAACAATATTCAGTTCGGCACACATTTGTAAAAAACGTTCCAGCCGGGCGCTGCTGTGCTCAGGGCCCTGCCCTTCATAACCGTGGGGCAGCAGCAGGGTAACGCCGTTCATACGGTTCCATTTTTGTTCGCCTGCGGCAATAAACTGGTCTATCATTGTTTGGGCACCATTGGCAAAATCGCCAAACTGTGCTTCCCATAGCACCAGCGCATTGGGATTGGCCTGTGCATAGCCATATTCAAACCCCAGCACACCGTATTCGCTGAGCAATGAATTGTAAATTCTGAACTTTCCGGTAGCGCCTGCAATGCCATCAAGCCTGTTGTAAGGCTGGTTGGTCACTTCATCCTGCAGCACGGCATGGCGGTGGCTGAAAGTACCGCGGCGTACGTCCTGCCCGCTCATCCTTACATCTTTTCCTTCCAGCAATAAGCTGCCATAAGCCAGCAGTTCGCCGGTAGCCCAGTCCGCTTTCTTTTCCTCGTTATAGAGTTTTATTTTATCCTGTAATATTTTCTCTACTTTTTTCAATGGCTTAAAATCAGCCGGCCATTTCATAATGGACTGGAATATTTTTTCAAAATCGCTGCTGCTGATAGCGGTGGAAGGCGATTGTTTAAAATCTTCTTCTGTTGCTTTTCTCAGGCTTTTCCATGCCAGCTCAGGTGCCTGGTAAGTGTAGGGCAGGGGGTTTTGCTTCACTTCGTCTAAGCGTTCCTGTAAGTCGCTCCAGAATTTTTTTTCCATTTCCTTTGCCAGCTCCTGTGCATCGGGTTCGCCATTCTTCAGCAAAAATTCGGTATAGACTTCTCTTGGATTAAGGTGTTTATCAATCAGGGCATACATCTGCGGCTGGGTAAATTTGGGATCATCGCCTTCATTGTGGCCATGCTTGCGGTAGCACACCATATCAATAAACACATCGCTGTTAAATTCCTGGCGGTACAGCGTGGCTATTTCCACGCATTTTACCACCGCCTCGGCATCATCGCCATTTACATGCAATACCGGCGCCTGCACCATTGCTGCCAGTGAAGTGCAATAATCGGCGCTGCGGGCATCATCAAAATCGGTGGTAAAACCAATCTGGTTATTGATGACAAAATGAATGGTGCCGCCGGTGGAGTAGCCATTGAGATTGCTCATCTGCAATACTTCGTACACAATGCCCTGGCCTGCCACGGAAGCATCGCCATGGATCAGCACAGGAAGTATTTTATCATAATCGCTGTCGTATAATACATCCGCCTTTGCCCTGCTGAAGCCAACTACTACAGGATCCACCGCTTCCAGGTGCGAAGGATTAGGCATTAATTTCAGGTGAATGGTCTTTCCTTCGGGTGTCTGCACTTCACTGCCGTAACCCATGTGGTATTTTACATCGCCGCTGCCCATTGTCTGGTCCACTTTGGCAGTGCCCTCAAATTCACTGAAGATTTGCTCATAGGTTTTGCCCATGATATTCGCCAGTATGTTCAGCCTGCCGCGGTGGGCCATGCCGATCACTACTTCCTGCACGCCATTATTGGCACTGGTATTAATGATAGCATCCAGTGCAGCAATGGTGGTTTCGCCGCCTTCCAGCGAAAACCTTTTTTGCCCTATGTATTTTGTGTGCAGGAATTTTTCAAACATCACACCCTGGTTCAGCTTT
Organism: Bacteroidota bacterium; assembly: GCA_048498115.1. Taxonomy (GTDB): domain Bacteria; phylum Bacteroidota; class Bacteroidia; order Chitinophagales; family Chitinophagaceae; genus Ferruginibacter. Next base: position 14,969 of record JBEHYP010000081.1, read on the forward strand.
TCCAGTATCCTTCTTCTTTTTTCCAGTGACAGCGGCTGCTGAAAATTTTTTTCCATGGCAGTGGTAAGAAAATCAACTTTCTTCTGGTCGCTGATATATTTAAACTCAATGCCTACATGATTGGCGTAGCATTTTTCCAGGTAAGCCTGTATATTTCTTAAAGTAGTGGGGCCAAGGCCAAGCAGGTTGCCTGCGTAATAAGTGCTGTCAAGATCAGCTTCGGTAAAGCCATAAAATTCCAGTTCAATATTAGCACCACGGTCTTTTCTTTTGCGAATGGGGTTGGTCTTTGCCAGTAAATGCCCTTTATTCCGGTAACCAAGTATCAGGCGGTAGGCCCGTATTTCTTTCATCCAGTCTATATCAGTTGCCGGTTTGCCGTTTACGGTTGGGGCCGCACTGATCGTACTGCCTCCGTTGGCATTGGAAACGGCAAAATCAAACCCGTCAAAAAATTTACGCATGTCCGAATCAATGCTCTCAGGGTTTTTTACATAATCCTGGTATAAGCTTTCAATGTAGGCAGGGCTGGAATTAGTGATATACTGGAAATCCTTCATAGTATGGGAAAGTTTCAATTTTGGGCCACAAAGTTAATATATAATAGCAGGGATTGAATGATAAATAACTGGTGTTTTTCATTATAAAATGGCTTTTTTGTCCCTGTAAGCCCTTCGGAGACAGTAAAATTCGGAATATTTCTTAAAAATCCTGCTCTATTCTTATTTCATTCCCTTATCTTTGCAGCCCAAAATTAGAAATAACAATGGCAAACCATTCAGCTACCAAAAAAGATGTACGTCAGAGCCGCAAACGTAACGAACGCAACCGCTATTACGGTAAAACCACCCGTAATGCCATTCGTGACCTGAAGGCCATTGGTGAAAAAGGAGCAGCAGCCGAAAAACTGCCGGAAGTAGCATCTATGATTGATAAACTGGCAAAAAGGGGCACTATTCATAAGAACAAAGCTTCTAATCTTAAGAGCAAACTGGCTAAGAAGGTGAATGCCCTGGCAAAATAACCGGCATTTCTTTTGTAATAATATTTTAACCTGTCAAAAACAGCTTTGACAGGTTTTTTGTTAATAAGCCTCTATTCTTGTAAAACCAGACTAAGCCGTACTTTCATTTCTTATTTTTGTTGCGATAAACAATGCTTATGCGTAGAATATTACTTGCCGTCCTGTGTTTAAATGTATACAGCGTCCATGCCCAGATACCTGCCGGTTATTACGATAGTGCTTATAACGGAGCTGTGCCCAAAACCTGTGCGGCACTTAAAACAGCTTTGTTCAGGATCATCACTGCAGATACCGCAAACATCCCATACAACAGCAACACAATTTTTGATACCCGTGCGGCAATGAACAAGCTTGATATTCACCGTAATGATGCCAATACAGCCAATATCATCTGGGATATGTACACGGATAACCCTTCAGGGCCTGAATTATATACTTTTACGCCGGTAACAAACCAGTGCGGTAATTATTCGGGTATTGGTGACTGTTATAACCGGGAACATTCTTTTCCCCTTGCATGGTTTGGCGATATACAGCCTATGCGTACAGACATGCACCATATTTTTGCTACTGACGGCTACACTAATGGCAGGCATGATAACTGGCCATACGGACAAGTGGGCGCAGTGGACTGGTCATCACCGGCCGGGGCCAAATTAGGCAATTCCTCATTCCCGGGGTATACCGGCAAAGTATTTGAACCAATCGATGCTTACAAAGGCGATTTTGCCCGTGCCATGTTTTACATGGTAACCGCTTATGAAAACCTGCTTCCCGGCTGGCGGCACAACGGTAATGTTGATTCTGTATTGAACGGTACCACCTGGCCTGCTTTGAGGAACTGGAACCTGCAACTGTGGTACCAGTGGCACATACAGGATCCCGTTAGCCAAAAAGAAATTAACCGTAACGACAGTATTTATGTTTTCCAGCATAACCGTAACCCCTTTATTGATCATCCTGAATTTGTTGCCTTGATATGGCAGTGCACAGGAGTGCTGGCGG
>JBEHYP010000082.1:0-16948 GCA_048498115.1 Bacteroidota bacterium
GCCGCGCTCGATAACGGCGCCCTCGCCAAGGGCCTGTCGCAGCAATTTGCAAATTACCGCCGCTGGCAGAGATAGTAACGATGGTATCCCTTGCACAGCCTGCAGCATCCCTCACTTTAATATAATAGGTGCCGGCAGTTAAGTCACGCAATACGCTGTCTGACTGCCAATGAAGGCCGCTGTCTGAAGAAAATTCCAGCGGCGGCACGCCGTTGTTCATGTGAACAGCAACAGAGCCCCTGGTTCCGCAACCGGCATCTGTTACATCAAAGTTCACTTTTAAGTTAGGTATAAATACATGGATAGTATCTGCACCTACTTGTTCAGTATTGGGGTCATCAAACCGGCTGTAAGTAGCCCTTACCAGTAAGATATTATCGCCTGCAGGCAAACGGTTAAGTGAACAAAGGTTTTTAAAGTTCACTTTAAGGCTTGCGGAGTCAAGGTAAGTGGTATCCCCTGTGGCAAGGAAATGGCCGCTTGTATCAAACAATTCAACTCTTTTAAATAATGTTTGGCCACCTACCGGCACAAAGCGCCAGCTTTCATTCATTCCCGGATGCCCCCATGGAGCATCGGTAGCCTTTCTGCCCGGTGCCATATAGGCCCGGTTACGGTCATAATTCTGTATTCCTATCATTGCCCTGCCCTGGTTCCAGGTAAGGCAATTTTGCATATCAAATATGAACACTTCTATCACACCTGTTCCTTCGTACAGAACGATCTGGTGGGTATTACGGGTAAGGTCAGTACATTCAAACAACGGAACATTACTGAAGCTCAAGACCCACCTGCGGTTAGGCGCAGTTCCGGTTACGTTATATTTGATACGCATATTGGCAGGCACTGTGGGCCCCTGCGGATAGAGGTCATGGTAGGGACCCATGATCAATGCCCGGTCATAGAATGTACTCGGTAAATTTTGTGCGTTGCCGCCATTAATAATGTTCCAATGGCTGAATACATCGTTTCCTGGCGTGCTGGCGTTCATAGGATCAAAACTAACATACCCGTTGGTGCTTGCTACCAGGGCATTGTAGTTGGTACCAAAGAACGGGAAGGTAAACGGCAGGTTTATCAGGCCCGTATAAACGTCATCTATATGCAAATCGGTCGAAGGTCCTTCATTGCCCGGATCAATATAAGGCCTGAAGCAACCGCCGGAGCTTAAGGGGTTGATCACATACTTGTCTGTAAGGGCATGAATATCGGGTATGATTGCAGTAAGTGAAAAACAGCTGTCGCCGCCACAATTAAACACCGTATCCCTTGCACATGTAAATGAGAAAGTAGGCGGCTGCAATGGAGGTATAATAGCACAGATGCCGAAAGAACCGGCTTCGGAAGCGCCACCATTAGACCATACCCTTATCCAAAGGGTGCTTCCCGGGGTAAGCCCCGTAGCAGTAATATACGGCATATCGGTGTTCCCGCTGCCATTGTCATCACAGGCCACCAGCGTCATTACACCGGTGCAGCTATCTGCCGTATAAACAGCCATAGCAGCATCTACTATTGAAATAGCCTGGGTATTAATACTAACAGCGCCGGCATCAGGCACAGTTACTTTAAACCATACGTCTGCACCTGCATAATCGCCGCACTCAGGGTCAGGCACAGAAACAGTAGCAAAAGAACTTTCGTTAGTAAATGTTTCATAATTGCACTCAGTTGTAGCCACCAGTTCAAAAGCGCCGCATGGATTATCATTAGCAGGCGGCGGCGGCGGAATGGTTACGCAAATACTAAATGTGCCAAAAACGTTGCCGCCATTTTCCCAGAATCTCACCCATAGCGTATCGCCGGGAGTAAGATTGCCCAGTGTGAGTTTGGGCATGGCTCCGGGGCCTCCGTCATCATCACATCCTAAAATTGTTAAGTTATCACAGGTGCCGGAATATACAGCCATGGCACCATCAGTTATATCCCCCGTCTGGGAATCAAATGTAAGCGCTCCTTCAGCGGGCACTACAACTTTGAACCATACATCCCCTCCATCATAATCACCACAGCCAGGCGCCGGAACGCTTGCCGTGTTATAAGAACTTTCATTAGTAAATGACTGAGGGGTACACACCGTGCCTACAGGCAATTCTATAGCACCACAGGGATCATCATTTACCGGTGGCGGTGGCGGTATTTTTACGCAAATGCCAAATGCACCCGGATTAATTCCGGCATATCTCCAGAACCTTATCCATACTGTATCTCCCGGTGTAAGGCCGCCGGCAGCTATAAACGGCATTAAATCATCATCACCGGTGCCACCATCATCATTGCAATCCAGTAAAGTAAGGTTATTGCACGAACCGGAATAAATTGCTAAAGCGCCATCAGTCATACCCCCGGCCACAATCTTTCCCTGGAATATCAATGCTCCTCCTTCAGGTACTACTACCTTAAACCACACATCACCGCCCTGGTAATTGGCGCATACGGGATCAGGCACAAAACTATTGCCGGCATTTTCATTGCTAAAGGTTTGGGGAGTACAATCAACAGAAGCTGTTAATTCTATAGCACCGCATGGATCGTCATTAACCGGCGGCGGCGGCGGAATAGTAGCACAAATACCAAAGGTGCCATTATTGTCATTATCATTTTCCCATATCCTTATCCATAAAGTATCGCCAACCGTTAACCCTCCGAGCACCAGTTTGGGCATATCGCCGTTATTGCTGCTGTTATCATCACAATTTAATAAAGCAAGATTTGAACAACTGCCTGTATATACAGCCATGCCTCCATCCGTCATTGCTCCCTCCCTCGTGTCAAAAGTAACAGCACCGCCTTCAGGAACAACCACTTTGAACCAAACATCACCTCCTGCATAGGCACCACAACCCGGGGCCGGGGCACTGGTAGTACCGGTTGCACTTTCATTACTGAATGTTTGGTAATTGCAGGAAGCGCCTACCGGCAATTCCACTGCATTGCAGGGTTCATCATTGGCAGGCGGCGGCGGTGGAATAGAGGCACAAATACTGAAGGAACCATTATTATCATTGCCTTTTTCCCATATCCTCACCCAAACAGTATCGCCAACTGTAAGCCCGCCAATAGTAAGTTTAGGCATCAGGCCGTTAGGACTTGCATCATCATCGCAGGCCAGTAATTCAAGAGATGAACAACTGCCGCGGTATACAGCCATTCCCCCGTCTGTCATTACACCCTGCTTGGTATCAAATGTAATAGCGCCGCCTTCAGGAACCACTGATTTAAACCAAATATCATTACCGAGATAATTGGCACAACCGGGCGCCGGTACACCAGCTGTAGAGGTGGTACTTTCATTGGTAAATACCTGGTAAGTACAGGTAGTGCCCGGAATTAACTCCACAGCACCGCAGGGGTCATCGTTTACAGGGGCAGGTGGTGGCAACGTAGCGCAAATTCCAAATGTCCCGACATTTCCGTTTACTCCCCATACCCTTACCCATACCGTATCACCTGGCGTAAGCCCGCCAATACTTAATCTTGGCATATCTCCATTGGCGCTGCTATTATTATCACAGGATACAGCGGTGAGATTGCCACACGCACTACCGCTGTAAACGGCCATGCCACCATCTGTCATCGTTCCTTCCTGTGTATCAAAAATGAGGCGCCTACCTGCAGGAATTACTGCCTTAAACCAAACATCGCTCCCGTTATAATCAGCGCAGGCAGGAGCCGGTACACCCGTAGTGCCGGTTGAACTTTCATTAGTAAAGTTTTGATAATTGCAATCTGCGGATACAGTTAATTCCGTAGCCGTGCACGGGTTGTCGTTAACCGGAGCCGGAGGCGGTATCTTTACACAGATACCAAACGTTCCATTGGCATCATTGCCATTTTCCCAAATACGGATCCAGATAGTATCGCCGGGCGTTAATCCTGTAGTATTTATCAATGAAGGCATATCGCCGCCGTCTGGTGAATTATCAATACAATTTCCAATTATTGAGAGGTTTCCACAGGTGCCTTTATAAATTGCCATTGCACCATCTACCATTGTTCCCTCCCTTGTATTAATTGTAAGCGCCCCTCCTGCAGGTACTACTGTTTTAAACCATACATCGCCTCCTGCAAAACCACATCCTCCGGGGTTAGCCACAGATGACGTACGGGTAGCATTTTCATTAGTAAAAGTCTGAAAATTGCAATCAGTCCCGGCAGTCAGCTCAACAGCAGCACACGGCTCATCATTTGCCGGCGGCGGCGGCGGAATGGATGCACAGATACTGAATGTACCGGAAACATCATTGCCATTTTCCCAAAACCTTACCCATATAGTATCTCCCGGCGTAAACCCGCCCACTGTAAGGACGGGCATACGATTAATAATGTTTACATCATTATTACATTCCAGCAGGGTGAGGTTATTACAAGACCCGCTGTAAATAGCCATAACCCCGTCAGTTATTTGCAGGCTTTTGGTTTCTATTTTTACTGCACCTCCTGCAGGAACTGGTATCTTAAACCATACATCTCCCCCGCTATATCCTGCACAATTAGTACCGATAGGCGCAGGCACACTGGACGTGCCTGTGGCATTGAGCGTAGTAAACTGCTGGAAAATGCAGCTTACATCAGCAACAAGTTCTGTAGCATTACAGGGATCATCATTGGCAGGAGGTGGTGGTGGCAAGGCAGCGCAGATACCGAAAGTTCCGACAGCATTATCTTTTCCCCAAACCCTTACCCACAGGGTATCTCCGGGAGTTCTGCCACCGATAGTAATTTTGGGCATACCGGGATTAGCGCTGCCGGTGCCGCATTCAGAAAAGCTATTTAAATAAGTACCGGGCAGGCCATTGCAACTGTCTCCGGCATATATTGCCATACCCCCATCAGTCAAAGTGCCTCCCTGCATATCCAAAACAACAGCTCCTGAAGGAGGTACCATTACTTTAAACCACACATCATTACCCACAAAATTACCGCAGCTTGGCGGTGCCGGGGTTAAAGTAGTAGATGAACTTTCGTTTGTAAAATCTTGATAGTTACAGGTAGAAGTAGGCGTTAATTCTATAGCACCGCAAGGCTCGTCATTGGCAGGTGCGGGCGGAGGAGTTGTCACACAAATGCCAAATGTACCTGTTGCACCATTCATCCCCCATACCCTGATATACATTGTATTGTAATTGGAAGGGATACCTGTTACTGTTATTTTTGGCATGCCTGCATTTTCACTGCTGTTGTCATCACAGGCACCCGGTGATAATGCAGCAGTAAGACATGTAACCGCCGTTCCCCTGAAAATAGACATAGCCGCATTTGTAAGCGTACCTGCCTGGGTATTGACTGTGATTGCACGACCGGCAGGCACTGTTACTTTAAACCACACATCACGGGATGTAGAAGTTGAAAAGAAACTACAGGTTCCGCCCCCGGGGCTTGTGGTGACGGTGGCCCCTACATTGGAAAACGTTTGGTAAGTACAGACATCATTTACCGTAAGTTCAATAGCACCCGAGCAGTTGTCATTTACCGGCGCCTGTGCCGAAGAGGTTGCCGCCATAGCGGAAAAAACAACCAGCATTGAAAAAAACCTGGCAGTATTTCCGGAACAGGCAGCCGAAAATATTTTCTTAAGTAATAGCTTACAATTCATACAGAGAATGATTATAAATTTTTATTTAGCAGTAATAGTTCTACTTCAGTTAAGACAAAAGTATTCTCAAGCGGGAAATGGATTATTTTTTCAAATCGAACCGCAGCCCGATTTCGTGTGTGTTGCCATTGCTGAAACCGGAGAAAGGTTCAGTGTAGTAATCGTAAGCATAGCTAAGCCCTACTTTATCAAATATCTTAAAACCTGCCTGTATGCTCCAGAAATGGCGTACCCTCCAGTCGAGGTTCCACCATATTTTATCCTGGTAATCTACTTTGCAGCCAAAATCATATTCAGTGGGCGAATGGGCAATCATTCTCACCATCGTATGAGGGATAAGGGAGGTGCCGCCGCCTGTTTCAAGAAAATAACTTGCGGTAAAAGCATAGTGCCTGTACAATTGCGCCCTGTCAGTTGCGCTGGGCACATCGCTAAGGCCGAGTTTTGATTGAATCAGCTGGCTAACGGCAGCGCCTGCACTAAATTTTCCATCACTGTAGTAAACACCGGCACCTCCGTCCAGCGTGAAGGTAGTACCGCTGCCGGACAATACAGCATCACTGCCGAGGGCATCAGTTAATTTGGATTTATCAATTGCATACTGCAATCCTCTCAATTCAATACCAATACCCAGCTTTGATTTTTCGCCCGTCTTTACATGATAGGAATAGGCCAGCTGCGCTCCCGTTCTGCTGGTAGGCCCTGTTTCGTCTTTATAAAGGTAACCGGCAAAGCCAGAGCTCTTTTTGGTCCACGGAGCATCTGCGTACACCATAAATGTTATGGGGTGCCCGGAAAAATCCGTCCACTGATTACGGTAATTAGCGCCGATAACCCCATGACCTGTAAAGCCGGCAGCAGCAGGATTGTACAGTGGGTTATGTTGCTGGTAAATGGAACTGAAATGAAGTTGCTGTGCTTCTGATTGTTGGCAGACAACAATAAACAACAGAAGAGAAAGTAGTAGTTTTCTCATATTAAATTTTGGTATTAAAAAGCTGTTATTGTAATGGGCTTTAAAAGTAGGATAAAATTCTGAATAAATTTCAAGGGAAGCTAAAAAACAACCCCGTTTTTTAGTGATATTACAATTTTGTAACATCTGCGCCCTGTATTTCCTTCAGCTTATACAGCACTTCTTCCACCCTGTTGTTTGGTATGCCCGCATGGATAACGGGAAACAGCTGCAGCTCCTGGCTGATGATGCTGCAATGGTATTGTTTCAGCACTATCATCACCTCGTTCATCCGGGTATAATCAAACTGTATTTTGTAATTTACTTCAATTTGTTTTTGCACAATGGGCGTAACCTGCAGTGCAAGCGCCGCAACAGTTTTATAAGCATTAATAAGACCGGGCACGCCGAGCAATGTGCCGCCAAAATAGCGGACTACTATCACTGCAGTATTGGTAAGCTGTTTACTGTCTATCTGTCCCAGTATCGGCCTGCCGGCAGACCCGGCGGGCTCCCCATCATCGTTTGCCCTGAAATTATTTTCGTCTGTTCCCAGGCGGTAAGCAAAGCAATGGTGCACTGCTTTGGGATGCTCCTTTTTCAGCGCCTGCAAATATTGTTTAAAATCATCTGCAGTACCTACCGGGTAAGCATAAGCGATAAACTTACTGCCGCGGTCTTTAAATTCGGCCACGCCGGGCTTGTCAATGGTCAGGTAAAAAGTTTTTTCGTTTGGTGCAGTTGCTTTGGACATTTATTGCAGGGCGTGGTTATAAAAATGTATTTGGTCTGTAAAACAGGTTTCGGTTTTTATTAATTGCTGCTGCTTTAACACAGGAGCGGCCAATCCGTTTTCAATAATCAGTTGTTCATTTGTAATTTCAATGGCTTCATCCCAGTAACCTTCATCTATAAACGATTGCAGCAGTTGGGCACCTCCTTCCACCAGCACGCTTAGTATTTTCATTTCATGCAAATGAAATAGTATTCGTTTGATAAACGAACCTCCGCCTTCTAATTTCCTGTATACAACAGTATCCTTTTCTTCTTCTTTCAACTGGTTAAATACAATCGTTTTTGCCGTGCCTGAAAACAAACCATGTGTTGAAGGAACTTTTAACCGGAGGTCTAACACAATTCGCACAGGATTGTTGCCGCCCCAGTAGCGGTTGGTTAAAGAAGGATTATCATGTAACGCCGTATTGGCGCCAATCATAATAGCGGCCTCTTCGCTTCGCCATTTATGCACCAGCCGGTTGGTAAATGCATTGCTGATGAATACCTTTGAAAGATCGGCATTGGCAATTTGCCGGTTATCGCTTTGCGCCCACTTCAAAATAATGTAAGGTCGTTGCTTTTCGTGGAAAGTGAAAAACCTCCTGTTCAAATGCCTTGCTTCTTTTTCCAGCACACCCACGGTAACGGCTATCCCGACAGCCTTTAATTTGTCAATGCCTTTACCGTTTACAGAAGCAAAGCTGTCGCTGCAGCCTATTACCACTTTCGGTATTTGCATGGCAACGATCAGGTCTGCACAGGGAGGTGTTTTTCCAAAATGGGCACAGGGTTCCAATGAAACGTAGAGTGTACTTTCTTTAATGAGCGCTTTATCTTTTTCTTTTACACTGTTGATGCAATTTACCTCGGCATGCGGCTGGCCGTATTGCCGGTGATAGCCTTCACCAATGATGACGTTATTGTGTACCAATACGGCGCCCACCATGGGGTTAGGCGCTGTATTGCCTGCTCCCAATGCTGCCAGTTGCAGGCAGCGCTGCATGTATGTAGTATGATTATCCAAGCTTTAAATGAATCCGGTCTGACCTGCGGTACCGACCGGACAAAAATACGTATTAAGGTTTTGTTTGTATAAGTTTGCCCCGATGAACCTGCAGGAACACTATAAATATTTTGTTGAGCAACTGCAAACCATTTATCCCCCGGATGAAGCAGCCGCTATTGCCAAAATAATATTTGAAAACAAATTATCCATTACAAGAGCAGGCATTTTGCAATCCCCGGAACAAATTTTATCAGCGGCCGGCGAAGCTGTTTTAAATGATTCACTGCAACAGTTATTACAGCACAGGCCGGTGCAATATGTTACCGGCGAAGCATGGTTTTATAATTTACGATTTAAAGTAAACGAAAGTGTGCTGGTACCAAGGCCGGAAACCGAAGAGTTGGTGAAATGGGTAGTTGATGATACCCGGCCTGCAACAAAATTATCCATCCTTGATATTGGCACAGGAAGCGGCTGTATTCCCATTGCATTGAAAAAAAATATTCCGCGGGCACATGTAACCTCAATAGATGTAAGCAATGAGGCATTGGCTGTGGCAAAAGAAAATGCCGCAATGAATGAAGTAAAAGCTAATTTTATCCAGCTTGATTTTTTAAATGAAAATGAATGGAAAATATTGTCTGCATTTGACATCATCGTAAGCAACCCGCCCTATATACCTGTTAGCGAAAAAACAACATTGGACAAAAACGTTACTGCTTTTGAACCGCATACTGCACTGTTTGTACCGGATAATTCGCCGCTGCTTTTTTACGAAGCCATTGCTGCTTTCAGTAAAACGCATTTAAAACCTAACGGAAAAATTTACCTGGAAACACATGAAGGATATGCAAAGCAAACTGCTGCGATATTTCCGAACGCCGAAATTAAAAAAGATATAAACGGAAAAGAAAGGATGGTGAAGGTGGGTTAGTCACAGATTACACAGATTAACACAGAAAATACTTTAAATACAGAGTTTGCTTGTCGGTCAAAAAATTCGTTCCATCCGATACTCCAATTTCTTGTTACAAGGTTGGGGTTTTTAGATTTTGTGTCTGTTTTAATTGTGTCAATGGAGTTATGTCCGCAGTTATTATTATTGGCAATTTGAAATTAAATAAGCCTGTTTGTAACACTGCTATAAACGTACTACCAATATCAATTCTTAACCGTGGCCGAAGTAGCTGCCCCCAGTTTTTTTGCCACCTGCATTATTTTCACTACATCGTTCCAGGTTACCATTGAATCTGCATTAATCACAACGGCAGGTTTATTGGTGGTATCTTTTACATTGATATGCCGCTTTAGTTCTGATTCCAGCGAATCAAAAACAATTTTTTGCTGCCCTACATACAATGTCCTGTTTTTGTCAATACTTACAATCACGCTCTGCTTTGCCTTGCTGTCGCTCTTGGCCTTTGGCACGCTCATTTTAATAATATTGGGATTGGCCAGCGTGGAAATGATCAAAAAGAAAAACATCAGGATAAACAAAATATCGTTCAGCGGCCCGGTGTCCACCTCTGCATGTTCTTCGTTAAATTTTTTACGTAAGCTCATTGCAAATTATCTTGTGGGTTCCTGTAAAATATCAATAAACTCTGCGCTGGCAGCTTCCATTTTGTTTTCGATCTTTCTTATCCTTGTTTGCAGGTAGCTATAACCAAGATAGGTAATAATACCAATTAACAGCCCGGTGGCGGAAGTAATCATTTTTACATAAATACCGCCTGCAATTACATTGGCATTGTATTCTGTGCTTTTATTAATGCTGTCAAACAAACTCAGCATACCTACTATCGTTCCCAAAAAGCCGAACAGCGGCGCTATCCGCACAATGATGTTTAAAATGTTCAGGTTCTTTTCCATTTTATACATTTCAAGAATACCTACATTCTCCATGCTTTTTTCAATAGCATCAATGGGCTTGCCGATACGCTGGATGCCTTTATCAATCATTCTTGCCACGGGGTTGGGCGTATTTTTTGCCAGGCCACGGGCTGCCGTCACGTTGCCGGTAATCACCTGGTCACGAATGATGTTCATAAAATTATCATCTATCTTATCAGCCTTGTTGATGAAGATCAATCTCTCAAAAAAGAAGAATAAAGACAGCACAAATAATAAACCGAGGGGAATCATCAGCCAGCCGCCCTGTAACAAAGTACCACCCACTGATTCAAACCCTTTAACTGATGCTGCTGCTTTTGCTGCGGTGTCAATCTGTAATAAAATATCAAACATTGGTTTAATGATTTTGGGCAAATGTAATTTTTTATTGCATTATGCGATAATTATGCCAACGGATTGCAAGATGGAACGTAAAAACAAAACCACACAGTTTATCGAGAGAAATATTTGTTAAAGAAAGTCACCAAAACAAAACCGGGCATTCACGCCCGGTTTCGATTGTAGCGATGTTTTTGTTTAATGCTTCCTGTCCATTTGCTGCATGGCCATTATCTGCCGCATGGTACTCTCCATGCCTTCGCTGCTGCCATCCAAAAAGATAACGTTGCCTTTCCCGTATTCAGCAAAATTTTTGATCGCTTCCGTCCACATGCTGAATAAAATTACGTTAGTATCCAAATTCGCCTGCTTCATCTGTTCTGCTGCCTGGCTCATACCCTTTGCCACTTCTTCACGGAATAATGCCACACCCTGCCCTCTTAATTGTGCCGCCTGCCTTTCAGCTTCAGCAGCAATTTTTATGGCGTTACCTTCTGCTTCTGCTGCTTTTGTTTTAGTGATCAGCAATGCCTGCCCTTCATTTTCTGCAGCTGCTTTCAGGTTATTGCTTGCCACCACTTTGCTCATGCTGTCCATAATAGCCTGGTCAAAAGTAATATCGTTGATCTGCAGGTCCTGTAAATGATAGCCCCACTCTTCCAGCGAAGCATCCACATGCTCTTTTACAAATTCCACGATATCCCTTCTCAATCCCAGTATTTCACTTTGCCTTTTGGTGGCAACAAATGCCCTGATATTTCCTTCGATCGTCCTTACCAATGCCTGCATCAGGTCTTTATCGCTGATAAATTTGAATGCCACTTTGCGTATCGTTTCCTCCTGCTCGTTCTGTACAGAATACAGCAGCATGGATTTAAAATATACGTTGGCCTGATCCATCGTTACCGCCTGGAACTCCAGCTCCACGGAACGGTTTTGAATGCTCACCCTTTTGTATATCTGGTCAATGAAAGGTATTTTCCAATTGAGGCCTGGGCGTTTAATGCCGGCATATTTCCCCAGTCTTGTAATAACACCAATAGTTCCCTGGTTAATGGTAAACAGTCCGCTTGATACGATCAATATTATTGGTATCAGGTACCAATAGTCTTTTAAAAATTCCATAGTAAAAGGTTTTAGAAAATGAAGGTAGTTGTTTTTACACTATCAGCTTTTTTCTTCCCATATCATTGCCAGGTGCACAATGGTTTCGGCAGCTTTGGCCATATCTTTTGTGCCGATCCATTCCAGCTTGCTGTGTATATTCTGCATACCGGTAAAGATATTGGGGCACGGCATTCCTATATAGCTGAAACGGCTGCCGTCTGTACCGCCACGGATGCTTTCTTTTTTTACGGATAGCCCTGCCCGTTGTATGGCCTCTTCTGCATACCCCACCACCTGGGGATATTTGTCCAGTACTTTTTTCATGTTCCTGTATTGCTCCACAGCAGTATATTCCATAGTAGCGCCCGGAAATATTGCTACCACTTCTTCCGTCATTTTTTTCAGCCTTGTATGATGCTGTGCTAATCCCTCATCTTCAAAGTCCCTTACAATAAATTGTATGCTGGCTTTCTCTGCAATACCGTTTACCGCTACAGGATGCACAAAACCCTGTTTCTTTTCTGTTGTCTCCGGGCTCCATTCATTTTTTGGCAAGGCATCCAGTACAGCTCCTACCACTTTCAATGCGTTCACCAGTTTATCTTTTGCATAACCAGGATGCGTTATCACGCCATGTATAGTGATAGTGGCAGCATCAGCGCTAAAGGTTTCATCTTCCAGGCTGCCAGCCTCGCCGCCATCCAATGTATAACCAAACTGTGCACCCAGCTTTTTCATATCCACTTTGGCAGTACCCTGCCCTACTTCTTCATCAGGCGTAAATAGAATTTTGATATCGCCATGCTTTACCGCAGGATTTTGCATAAAGAATAATGCTGCTTCCATGATAGCCGCCACGCCGCTTTTATCATCAGCGCCCAATAGCGTTAAGCCGCTGGCAGTTATCACACCACTGTCTAAATGCTCTCTTAAGTACGGTGAATTGCTGATGCTCAATACCTGTGTAGCATCGTCAGGCAATGCAATATCCTTCCCGTCATAATAGTGGTGATGGATAGGCTTTACATTATAACCACTGCAGTCCGGCGCCGTATCTACATGGCTGCAAAAACAAATAGCAGGAATATTTTTTTTATCGCTGTTGGATGAGATGGTCGCATACACATAACCGTATTCATCCGTTACTGCATCCATAATGCCCATGCCCAGTAATTCCCGTTGCAGCATTTTGCTCAGGTCTTTTTGTTTTTCTGTGGTAGGGTGTGCGGCACTATCAGGATCGCTTTGTGTATCTACCTGCACATAACGCATAAAGCGTTCGGCAACATTGTCGGGACTTATGTAAATCATATTTTTGAAAATGAGGGGGTAAAAGTAAGGAATAATGAAGTGTGAACGTAGGCTGATAGATTGGTAAAATTGAAAGCCCGTTAGACAAGATCATGCTCAAAAAAGGAGGATAAAAAAACTTGCGCTTTTAAATTGTCGCTGTACAGACAATTAGAAATACGTAAACGATAATGTTATATTTTTTGGGAAGAAGTTACAGAGGTGCGTATGTTTGAGAGTTATGTGCTACCCTGTTTCAGCATTTCACTAAATTTGAACAATGACTACAGCGAGCAGACAGCCAACCCTTCGCAGTCAAGCACATTTGCAAGGCACACAAAGCCAACGCCGCAAGACCCAACCTTGCAAAAAAGCTTGTCTGCACCCACGCTGCCCCAGTTATATTTCTTTACTCATCATTAGTTTGTTAGCGTGGGGCTTGACAAGCGCTTATGGGCAATCAATCAGCAGACAAACACTATTCAGCAAAAAATCAATAGCCGAGCTGACACAACATCCCCCAACACCCCAGCAGCAGAAGTTTCAGGAAGTAACAACCACTCCTGTTGTAATCAATAATTATAATCCCATCTTAGGCAACAGTTCTATTGAACAACAGAACAGAATTATTTTACAACAACAGGGCATGTTGCCCGGGCAAAGCAATCAGCAAAGAGAACTTCAAATCATAAAACGAGAATTGCGGCAAGATGAATTAGAAGCAGAGCGGTCAGCATATTTGGCTAAGATGAAACCTTTCCAAAACAGTTTGAATGAACTGTTGAAAATGAATCCCGACAGTTTTTCTGTAACAAAAGCAATCTACTTAACAGAAAGTGCATGGTACGACAACCCACCAACATTTCAGCAATTTGAAAATGCTGTAAAACAAAGAGCAGAATTAGTAAAGCAAATTCTGAAACAGGAAGGCGTTAACCCAAACAGCAACATTGCAAAAAATTACGGTATTCAAAAACTTTATAATCAAGACAATAAATTTATCAATCCAAAGACAAAACAAACTTTCATTGCTCCTAAAATCTCTTATGATTTTAACGGCCCTTACGGCGACAAAAACTGGAGCAATATGTTTCTTACAAAATTATTAGGCACTGGCAAAGGACAATGCCACTCAATGCCTTTGCTTTATTTGGCAATAGCAGAGCAGTTGGGAGCAAAAGCATATTTATCCCTTTCACCCGAACACAGTTTTATACAATACTTCAACGAAAACGGCTACCGCTATAACTTTGAGACCACAAACGGGAACTTAGTAAACCAAGCATGGCTGATGCAAAGCAATTACATTAATGCAACTGCTTTAAAAAACAAAACTTATTTAGACACACTTTCAAACAGGCAATTGTATGCACAATTGCTTTCCGACCTGTTACAAAACTATACAGGCAAATTAGGTTACGATAATTTTTCAGCACAACTAACGCGGCAAATACTATCACTCAACCCAAAAAACTTAGCTGCTTTAATGACACAAGCAAATTTCAATACCTACATTGCAAGGGATGAATTAAAAGCCGTTGGCAATCCACCAGTAAATGAAATACCAAATTACCCTAAAGCAAATCAGGCTTACCAAAATATGTTACAAAGCTATCAGCTAATTGACGAGCAAGGTTTTCAGGCTATGCCCCAAAAAGCCTACCGGCAATGGCTTAAAACTATTGAAGCCGAAAAGAAGAAACAGGAAAACCAAGAAATACAAAAGAGAATGAAAGCAGAAATTGAAATGCTCAAAAAATTAAAGACTGTAATGCTTAAATCATCAAAAGGATAACCTATATTACATCATCATAAATATTAAGGTTATGAAACTAAAACAACTCCTTCCTTCGTTGTTGCTTCTACTATTATCATTATCAGCATTTGCACAAAACGAAAACCCATTTGCAAGTATCGGCAAAAAAGGTAAAGTTCTTAGTCTAACAAAAGGACAATACAATGAAACATTTGATGCCGACAGTATTCAGCAAATAGGTTCGTCGCTTATTAATATCCGAGCAATGAAAGTCGTTAAGTTAATGACAGACGATGAAAGTAAAAAACGATTAGAAAGTGAAAAGCATAGTAAATTTTTAAGCATTGACCCTTTGACAAGAAATTATCCAATGCTAACGCCATATCAATATGCCAGCAATAGACCGATTGATGGTATTGACATGGATGGATTGGAATACCTTACCTATACTATTGTAATCAACAAAACAACATCCAAAATTCAAATGCAAGGATATAACTGGTATAACGAAAATCAGCATAATGCACATGGGAATCTGGGGCAAGGAGTTTTATATAACATACGATTTTATGATGAAAAAAATAAGAGTTGGAGCTTTAAAAGCGTATTCCGTTCAAGAAGTGGCATTGGGGGTTCAAGCATTGATGAATATGGAAATTATATGGGTAGCACACCTTTATTAAAAACTGATGCAAAAGGTAATTTTATAGAAAAAGCGTACGATTATGATTTACCAGCAATTGATGCGGTTGACCAAGGAGCTTATTTACATGATAAAGGCTATGACAGAGTTAAATCTGTCGGAGCATCGGGATTGTTTACTGATTGGGCTACGACACCATATGATGAAACTGCATTAAATGGCTGGAATGACATCTTACAAAATTATCAAGTTGGTGATAAAGACCCATTTAATAACGAAACCGTTACTCAATCTGAAAGAAATGCCGCATGGCGTGGTTCAAAATTATTTTCTTCAGTAGTAGCAATAAAGAAAAATGCCATTTCAAGTTTTATGACCAAAAACTATGGAGCCGAGGCAAAAAAACTGTCTACAAAGTTTGCAACAAATAGAGATGAAGTATTAGAGTTTAATTATCAATTATTTCTTTCAAAATACATGAAAAAAGATTCTGATGGAAATTGGATAAGAAATGACGATATGTGGAATAAAGATAAAGATGGAAATTATACCACACCCAAAACTTCAAACAAATGATAAGGTGCTCTATAAAGTTTTTTTTACTAATTCTTGTCTTTTCTTCCTGCATATACAAAGCAGGGAATAGAGAAACCCTGATGAATTATTTAATTGACAATAAAATTAAAAGCTGTATATACCGTAAGTACATAGATTCAATTTTAATTAGCTCAAAAAT
Source organism: Bacteroidota bacterium (assembly GCA_048498115.1). Lineage (GTDB taxonomy): Bacteria > Bacteroidota > Bacteroidia > Chitinophagales > Chitinophagaceae > Ferruginibacter. The sequence continues at coordinate 16,099 of JBEHYP010000082.1, forward strand.
TTCGCCTCCAGATTCATTAAAAAATTGGATTTATTTTCCAAGTGATGCTAAATATTTCCCTAATGATAATAAATTAGTGTACTTCAAAGATTCGCCTGCTGAGTATTATTTGATTTCGCTTGATGGCGATTTGCGTTTAAATGGGTACCATTCATCAGATTTATCTGCCGATTGGATTTATGAACAAAGTAAACTACCCAAAATCGAATTAAACAGAATTAAAGACCGTATTTTATCAAGCATAGTAATACCAATTAAAAATCTCGAGGACTCCACATGCAACTAAACTCAAAAAAAAGAGTAAAAATAATCTTAGTATCATCTTTAATTATACTTTACACCAATAAGAGTTTAAGTCAAGAAAATAAAACCACTTCAGCAAGTGAACTACAGACAAAGTATAATGAAGTGTTTCATACACTTAATAGTGAAATAAAAAATAATGGAAGCTTTTTATCTGCAGTTCTTTTGACAGAGAATATTACTACTGATACAAATACATATTCATGGTCGTTTAGAGGAGCAATTTTAAGTTTGTCAAAACTTACTTACAATGTATCTCATTCAATAATTCTTAAAAATTATAAATCAAGAGATAGTCTGAATTATAAATTAAATCTTGCACTAAATAAAGTCATTTCAGATACAATTAATTTTGACTTACTCAGTGCCAATATCTCAGTACAGCCCTTCACTTACAACTTCAATGACCCCCAAGGAGATAGCGATTGGACAAACACATTTGTAACAAAACTATTAGCAACCCACAAAGGCAACTGCCGCAGCCTCACCTATCTCTACATTTGTTAATTTCCACTTTGGTTCATTACATTCAATCTAAATTATGTAC
>JBEHYP010000083.1:0-16875 GCA_048498115.1 Bacteroidota bacterium
AATATCTGGCAACGGCTGAGAATGGTTGGTAATATTTTATGTTTTTCCGTAGTGGCCAAAATAAAAATAGCATACGGCGGCGGCTCTTCCAGTGTTTTTAAAAATGCATTAAATGCAGAGGAGCTCAGCATGTGAACTTCATCCACAATATACACTTTGTATTTACCAGCCTGTGGCGCAAAACGCACCTGCTCCACCAGGCTCCTTATATCATCAACAGAATTGTTACTGGCAGCATCCAGCTCATGTATATTTAAAGAAGTGCCTGCATCAAAAGAAACGCAGCTATTGCATTCATTGCAGGCTTCGCCATCGGCAGTCTGGTGTTCGCAATTGATCGTTTTGGCCAATATCCTTGCACAGGTTGTTTTACCCACGCCTCTTGGCCCGCAAAATAAAAAAGCATGTGCCAGCTGGTTATTTTTGATGGCATTTTTTAAAGTAGTGGTGATATGTGCCTGCCCCACTACGGTGCTGAAATTCTGCGGCCGGTATTTTCTTGCTGAAACAATAAAATTCTCCATGAAATAATTCCTCCTTTCTTGCTTTGGGCAAATCTAAAATCTAAAATCAACAATCTCAAATCAAAATCGGGTGCCGCTTAAACTCTTTAGTCCTGTCAAACAGGTAACGGTAAGTAACCAGGTTACGGCTGCGGAAAGTATCCCCGAAATTTTCCGCCACGTTGATCATTTTAGGGTTAAAATCGCCTATCCACTGCATTTCGTAGCCGGTATAAGGTTTCGAAGGCACCTGCACCACCTTTGAGCTTTCTGCTATCATATAAGCATCAATACCCTTGCCCTGCCACTGCGGCACCACGCCAAATACAAGCCCTGTAAATTTTTTTGCCGGCCTGAATTTTTTTAACCAGAGAAAATACAGTTTTTGTAATAAGCCGAATTGACCGTTCAGGTGCTTGAAATACTGGTTCAGGTCGGGCAGGTTTAAAAAAACACCGATGGGGTCATCATGATGATAAGCAAAATACGTAATGCGCTCATCCAATACCGGCTTCATTTTTTTAAACAATGCTACCGCCTGCGCTGCCGGCAATTCCTTAAGCCCGCCATGCCCCGCCCATGCTTTATTATACACAGTGGCAAAATCTTCTGCAAATTTTTTCAGCTGTTTTTTATCAATCATCCTGCAGCAAATACCCGGGGTGGCGGCTACTGCCGCATGCCGTTCAAAAATCTTTTCAGCAAGTGGTTTTTCCAAATCCATTCCAAAACAAACCTGGTTAAAGAATGTTTTGAAGCCATAGTTTTCAAACAACTGTACATAATAAGGCGGGTTATAATTCATGCCGTATAAAGGCTCGTGGTACCCTTCTGTTACCAGGCCCCACCACTTATCCCGCTCTCCAAAGTTGATAGGGCCATCCATTGCTTCCATACCTTTTTCGGCCAGCCATTTTTTTGCCGCATCAAATAAAAGATTGGCCGCCTGCTGGCTATTGATACATTCAAAAAAGCCGATGCCACCCACGGGCACATCATCGCCTTTATTCCTGTATTTTTTATTGGTGAAAGCAGCGATACGGCCGATAAGCTTTCCGTCATTGTCTTTTAAAATCCACCGCACCGCTTCGCCAAAACGGAATGCCTTGTTTTTGTCCGGATCAAAAATATCATTGATATCCTTATCCAGGGGGCGGATCCATACGGGGTTATCCTGGTACAGCCCAACTGCTGCCTGCAAAAACTGCCTGGCAGCGGCCTTGCTATTTACTGGAGTTAACTGCATGATAAACAAAGCTGCAAATGTAGCTGTTTATCATTTTTTAAGGAAACATACAGTTGAAAGGGCAAAAAAGAAGAAACCATCAAGTTTTGTTTACTTCAGCTTTCGCTTCTGCTTACTAACCCGATGGTTCCGTGGTTGCACTTTATACCGTTTTACCGGTTTTCCTGCTAACCTTTCAAAAACTTCTTTTTTGTTTCCAAATTTCTGTCTTTGAATTTGTGATATAAAGATACATTTCTCTTTACCCGTTTTCCAAATTTTTAGTCTTGTTGTTTTGCACCTGTTTGGCACATAATTATGCACATCGGCCAGGCTACTTAATCAGCCTGAAATTAAAAGGATAACGGTATAATTTGCCCTCGCTGGCCCTGATGGTAGCAACAATTATCAATACAAGATCTGCTATACCGACAACGACAACCAGCAATATACCTATCAATACAAAAATCAATATCCACGAAATGATATAACATATCAAAACGGTTAATTGAAAATTAAGCGATTCTTTTGCCTGCTCCCTCACGTAAGCAGATTCATCTTTCTTGATAAGGTAAATAATTAATGGTGCAATAAATCCTCCCACAAGGCTGAGAATATGGGAAAGTATTCCCAGTGTTTTTTCATCAGATGTGGGTGCTGATGCCGGAATTTCTTCCTGGCCTAAAAAATCTTGAGTGCTCATGGTTTAATAGTTTTAGTTGCCTTCAAGATAAAAAACAATCCTGGTATTTTCCAATTTAATCCGCGGCAATTTCAGCATCGCCACCAATGGGATATGCCTGGCAGCACAGTATCCTTCCTTCAGCAATTTCGTCATCCATCAGCACTTCGTTATAAGCCATCCATACATTTCCTTTGATGCAGGTGGCGGCACAACTGCCGCAGCGTCCTGCTTCGCAACTATAGGAAATAGCAATATTATTTGCTTTGGCAGCAGCCAGTATGGTCTGGGGGTATTGCACTTTCAATGAATAAACATTGCCCTGCAAATGCACCTTTACGGTATGAGGGCTGGTATCCGGCGGCACGGGCCTTACCACCCTTGGCAATGAATTAAAATTTTCTTTCCGGATATTCTGTTGCGGCACCCCGGCGCTCAATAAGGTAATTGTTATCATCTGCATGTATTCAAAAGGGCCGCACAAATAAAACAGCACCTTATTTTTTTCCGCGGCAAGATATTTATCCAGCAGCTGCAATAATAACCAGTTGCTGAGCCTGCTTTGGTAAACATTAATTTTGTCACTGAACAAAAATTCTATTTGTAATCTTTCGCTGTATTTTTTTTGAAACGATTGCAGCTGCTGAAAGAAAATAGTTTCTTCTTTGTTCTTATTGCTGTAGATAAGCACGATTTTTTTATCCGTTTCAGCAAGCAGTGTTTTGATCAATGCAAAACAGGGCGTAATGCCGCTGCCGGCCGCCAAAAAGAAAAACTGCTCTGTTTCCTGCATATTATCCGGCAGCAGGAACAACCCGCTGGTGCCCGAAGTATTCAGCACATCTCCCACTTTTGCATGGGCAAGCAACATTCTTGAAAACTCCCCGTTTACTACTCTTTTAACGGTAATGGACAATGGTTCGTTCAAAGCAGACGAAAGAGAATAACTCCGCCTTTTTTCGCCATGCCTTGTATTAAACACAAGGGTTAAAAATTGCCCGGGGCTGTACTGCGGCTTCCAGTTATATAACGGTTCCAGCACAAAAGTCTTTGCTTCCTTTGTTTCCAAAATGATGTCCGTGATCTTTACCTGGTAATAGTCTGGCATTGGCTAAAAATAAGAATATATAGGCTACGAATATTCCGGCTTCGCTCAATACACAAATACACACGGGTAAATGAAGTTTATTTTTACTGCTGTGTGTCCCGGCGAATGAATGGCGGGCGGGCCAAACAATTTGTGCCGGTTCGTGAAATCCGTGGCGGGCAAACCGTAATCATTTAGCTTTGCCCAATGGCAAATAATAATGCAATTGATATTATCATCATTGGCGGCGGCCCCATCGGGCTGGCCTGTGGTATTGAGGCAAAAAAAGCAGGTATGTCTCATCTGATCATTGAAAAAGGGGCTTTTGTGAATTCATTGTATAACTACCCTGTTAACATGACCTTTTTTTCCACTTCCGAAAGGCTGGAAATAGGTGATGTGCCTTTTGTAAGCAATAACCCCAAGCCTCACCGTGCTGAAGCGCTGGAATATTACAGGCGTGTAGCTATTACCTATGATCTTAATATCCATTTATTTGAAGAAGCAAAGGATGTGAAAAAGGAAGAGAATATTTTTACTGTGCTCACTTCAAAAAACAATTACAGGGCAAAGCACATTATTGTCTGTACCGGCTTTTACGATATTCCTTTTTTACTTAACGTAAAGGGCGAAGACCTGCCGAAGGTAACACACTATTATAAAGACCCCGCTTATTACGCTTTTCAAAAAGTGCTGGTGGCAGGCGCCAGCAATTCTGCCGTGGATGCAGCACTGGAAACATGGCGCAAAGGTGCCGGCGTAACCATGCTGATAAGGGACAGCGTTATCAGCAAATCTGTAAAATACTGGGTAAAGCCCGATATTGAAAACAGGATAAAAGAAGGCTCCATCAAAGCATATTTTAATTCAACCATCATCGAAATAAAAGAGCAGGAAGTTGTTATCAGCACACCGGAAGGTATTGTGGCTGTGGAAAATGATTTTGTAATTGCTGCCACCGGCTACCAGCCCAACCTTTCTTTTTTACAAAAAATTGGCGTGGAGCTTTGCGATAATGAAAACAAAACACCGGTATTTAACGAAGAAACGCATGAAAGCAATATCAGCGGCATTTACCTGGCGGGTGTTATCTGCGGTGGCATGGACACCCACCGGCTGTTTATAGAAAACTCGAGAGCGCATGCAGTGAAGATCATCAAAGATATTATTGGCAAAAGCATCTGCTACTGATTATATTTTCACTTGTCCGGGTGGTTTTGAAAAATAGCCCTTCTAAAAATCGTTATTTTCACAATTAAATTGGCCCGCCGGCGTTAATTTACATGAAAAATAAAATTATTTTGAATACTGTACAGGCAAATTGCCACGGCATCGTGGTAATATTAGCCTATCTTTATACGTAAATTAAACTTGAATGAAGCATAAAAACGTATCCTGCAATATATGTGGCGCAGACAATTACACAATAATATTCCCGGCGGGTAAAGCCCAGGTACACCAAATAGTGGAGTGCAACAACTGCCATTTGATGTATGCCAATCCTCAAACAAATAACATTTCGGGTGTAGAAGACCATTATAATTCCCTCACCGGCGGCAATTCGCCTGCCGCCATGGAAGCTGCTTTAAAAGATTTTACCCCGGAAAAGCATCAATACCTGAAAAAGCAATTCCTGCAGTTAAAAGATTATAATAAGATTATTGACTTTGTAGATAAACCCAATAAAGGCACTTTTCTCGAAATCGGTTCTTACGCAGGTATTTTTTTAAACGAAGCAAAGAAAAGAGGATGGAAGGTGCTGGGTATTGAACCCCTTTCTTTACCGGCTTATTATTCAGAAAAGCTGGGCGTTCCGGTGATACGGGAATATTTTGAAGAAGCCAAAATTGACAATAATAGTATAGACGCTATTGTAGCCACGCACGTAATTGAACACGTGCCGGATCCCAGCGCCTTTGTAGCAAAAGCATACCAGCTGCTGACGCCGGGCGGAAAATTAATTTTAGAAACTCCTACTTATGATTCATTTTTCTTTAAAGTACTAAAGCACAGGGAAAGAAGCGTGAGGTGCGGCGGGCACATTTATTTCTTTACCAAAGATTCTTTATCCAAGCTGGCAGAAAAAGAAGGCTTTAAAGTAATCAAGCACGAAAAGGTAGGCCGCACGTTAACGTTGGAAAGGCTGTTCTATAATTTTGGTGTAATGACAGGGAAAAAGAAATTTTTTGAAAAGGCCGGCAAAAAATTAAAGCTCGATAAATTTATCATCCGGATAAATGCAAAGGACATGCAGCGTATTTATTGTGAAAAAATATAACAGGCGCTAACGCTGCCTATTTCTCTTACCGGCAAAGGCTGGTATTAGCCTCTTTCATAAATTTACACTTCATTCACCAGCAGTTTTGTGAAATGCCGAGGTATGTTTTATTGGCTATTGGTATTTTTTTTATTGGGCAAATTCCACTGCAGGCCCAATACAGTTACTATGTCATCCGTTTAAAAAACAAAACAGGCACGCCTTATTCAATAAATGATCCTTCACGGTTTCTTACCCAACGTGCCATTGAGCGGAGAATAAGGTACAATATCCCCATTGATGAAACAGACCTTCCGGTAACGCCTCGTTATATTGACAGTATTCGTTTATCCGGCAATGTTACTGTTTTAAATGCAAGCAAATGGCTTAACCAGGTTTGTGTTTACACTACGGATGACGCTGCACTCAGCCGCATTAATGCTTTTGATTTCGTGGAATCATCAGTTGCTGTTGCTGCAAGGGCCGGTATGGCAAACCGCACTGTAAGCAAAGACCCGGATACGGTTGCCCCTTTCAATATTGCAACTCCCTTAACCACCCGGAACACCGATAATGCTTACAGCTACGGCGCTGCTTACAGCCAGATACACCTGCACAATGCGGAGTTTCTTCACAACCGCGGCTTTGGCGGGCAGGGAATGCAAATGGCCCTTATTGATGCCGGCTTTTACCATTACCTTTCGCTGCCCACATTTGACAGTGCAAGAAATAATAACCAAATCCTTGACACGTGGGACTTTGTTGCCAATGATACCAGTGTAAATGAAGATGACAGTCATGGCATGAAATGCTTCAGCACCATTGCCGCCAATATGCCCGGCATATTTACGGGTGCTGCCCCGGCTGCTTCTTATTGCTTGTACCGTACGGAAGATGTATCATCGGAATATCCCGTTGAAGAGCAAAACTGGGTGGCTGCCGCTGAGCGGGCAGACAGCCTTGGCGTGGATGTAATCACTACATCGCTGGGCTATTTTATTTTTAACAACAGCAGCTTTAACCATACATATGCAGAAATGAACGGCAATACCACCATTGCTGCCAGTGCTGTAAATGCCGCTGCAAAAAAAGGAATACTCGTTGCCGTTGCCATTGGCAATGACGGCAATAATTCCATCCATTATTTAAGCACGCCCGCCGATGCAGACAGCGCCCTCACTATTGGCGCAGTAGATGTAAACAGGCAGGCTGCAACGTTCAGCAGCTACGGGCCTGACAGTGACGGGCAAATAAAACCGGACGTTGCTGCCATTGGTGTAAGCACCACTGTTGCTGAAGGCAATACAGGGCAACCTGTTGCCGGCAATGGCACTTCTTTCGCCACACCTGTTATGGCCGGGATTGCCGCGTGCCTGTGGCAGGCCTTTCCCGAAATAAAAAACATGGATATACTACAGGGACTTCGCCAATCAGGCGACAGGTTTACCAACCCCGATGACCGAACAGGCTATGGCATTCCTGATGTAAAAAAAGCTTTTGTGAATTTTATTAAACAACTGCATGCACATAGTGCGTCTGTTGATAGCTGCAATGCTGTATTTAATTTCAGCATCAAAGCCGCTGAAGGTATGAATGTAATTATTGAAAGAATGTTGCCTTCCGATAATGATTATGCGGCTATTGCCGCTTTTAATTTTAGCGGAAATTTTTTCAACAGGAATTTTACTTATACCGATTCACTCGGTAGCTATACAGGCGGCGTAAATATTAAATACCGCTTTAAAATGAATATCGGCACAGATACCAGTTTTTATATAGATTCTGTTTCGCCTGCATACAACAATCAATGCGCAATTATTACTGAAAGAAAAATTTGCCCCGGTACTGCCACTTATTTTTCTGTAAATGCCGCCAATGGTTATTCATACCAATGGCAGGTAAATGCAGGCAGCGGGTTTGCTGATGTCAATAACAACAGTTTTTACAGTGGCGCTAACAGCAACGTACTGATTCTAAAAAACCTTCCGCAAAATTTTTATGGATATCAATACCGCTGTATGCAAATCAATGGAAGTGATACTATCTACAGCACACCCGTTACACTAAAGTTTACAAGCACGTGGACAGGCGCTGTAAGCACAGCCTGGAAAGACAGCAATAACTGGAGCTGCGGCGTAGTGCCTGATGAATATATTGATGCTGTTATTGGCACAGGCATTCCCAATTATCCCATAGTAGACTTTAACGCAGCGTGCCATTCGCTGCTCGCAATGCCCGGGGCTTCAGTGCTCGTAAAGAATGGGGCAAGGCTGATAATAACAGGGCAGTAAAACATATAGGGTTATCCGCTACCAGTTTCATTCGTGTTTCTATCCCTCATAAAGTTATGTTAATCGGTTTTTGTGAAGCATCAACTTATTTACACAATATGTCTTGCTGCAAAACAAAAACATCAAACATGAAAAGACTAACATTGCTTATGGCATCTATTATTTTTCTTCATACCGCTCATGCACAAATAGAAAAAGGCAGTTTGTTTATTGGAGGCTCTTTGGGATTTAATAATTATAAAACCCAAAACACTCCCCCTTCTTACAATCCTGCAAAACAAAGCGCATGGAATATATCTCCGCAAATTGGCAGGGCCATACAAAAGAATTTTATTGTTGGTGTGCAGGTAAATGCAGGAGGCAATACAAATGAAAGTGTAAATACAGGAACCACGTATAAAAATAACAGTACCAGTTACGGCCTTAATTTCTTTTTAAGAAAATATTATCCTGTCGCCAGCAAATGGATGCTGTTTGGAGAAGCCGGCGTTGGCGGGGGCATCAGCACAGGCAGCAATAAAGCCAATGATACAAAAGTTGCCAGTATAAAGGGCTGGAACGCGGGGCTTAATATCGTTCCGGGTATTTCATTTAATGTTTCAAAAAAACTATGGCTTGAAATGTCTTTTGTTAGTCTGGCCTCTGTCGGGTATTCGTCAACTAAACAGAACGCTGTATCCCCTTCAGGAGAAATATTAAATTCCTCGAAAACTACAAACTTTAATGCCGGTGTAAGCGTGAGCGGCTTACAAAATTTAAGCATAGGGCTCAGGTGGATATTATAGTTTTTGATTAAAGGTTATATTTAAGCCGGGAAAAAATCCCGGCGTTTTTTTCAATAAACCCAAACAAGCCCAAATGCTGCTGAACAGAGCCGGAAATAAGTTCAGGATAGAGACATCATGGCTGCCGTCCAATCAGGCCAAATACCTGTGCAAAAAAACCTTTTTTCTATTTCTCTTTTCAGCCTCCAACCCTTACCTTTGCCGCCGAAATCAGAAATTGTAAATTAATATAATAAATTACAGTAATTATTTTATGGCCAATACAGGTAAAATCAAATCCGTTATCGGCGCTGTGGTAGACGTTCAGTTTGACAGCGACAGCAAGCTCCCCGAAATCTTAAACGCTTTAGAGGTAAAACGTGAAAATGGCGATACACTGGTACTGGAAGTGCAGCAGCACCTTGGCGAAGACAGCGTTCGTACCATTGCGATGGATGGTACCGAAGGCCTGGTAAGGGGCACTGTGGTAACTGATACCGGCAAAGCGATAGCCATGCCAACCGGGGATGCTATCAAAGGCCGCCTGTTCAATGTAACCGGCGATGCTATTGACGGCCTGCCGCAGGTAAGCAAAGCCAATGGCCGTCCCATTCATGCCAAGCCCCCGGTGTTTGAAAACCTGAGCACTGCCTCTGAAGTGCTGTACACCGGTATTAAAGTAATTGACCTGATTGAGCCTTATGCAAAAGGTGGTAAAATCGGGCTGTTTGGCGGTGCAGGTGTGGGCAAAACCGTATTGATACAGGAATTAATCAACAATATTGCGAAAGCATACAACGGTGTTTCCGTATTTGCAGGCGTGGGTGAACGCACAAGGGAAGGAAACGACCTGATGAGGGAAATGATCGAGGCCGGCATTATGAACTATGGCGATAAATTCAAGCACAGCATGGAAGAAGGCGGCTGGGATTTGAGCGCTGTGGATATAAAAGGCCTGGAAGAAAGTAAAGCAACTTTTGTTTTCGGACAGATGAATGAACCCCCCGGCGCAAGGGCAAGGGTGGCATTGAGCGGACTGACTGTAGCGGAATATTTCCGTGACGGTGATGGCAGCGGGCAGGGTAAAGACATTCTTTTCTTCGTGGACAATATCTTCCGTTTCACACAGGCCGGCTCTGAAGTATCTGCATTGCTGGGCCGTATGCCTTCAGCGGTGGGTTACCAGCCTACACTGGCTACAGAAATGGGCCTGATGCAGGAAAGGATCACTTCTACCAAAAATGGTTCTATCACTTCTGTGCAGGCGGTATATGTACCTGCGGATGACCTGACCGACCCGGCACCTGCAACAACCTTTGCCCACCTTGATGCGACCACGGTATTGAGCCGTAAGATTGCTGACCTTGGTATTTATCCTGCGGTTGATCCGCTGGATTCTACGTCCAGGATTCTTACTCCGCAAATTGTAGGCGATGCACATTATAATACTGCCAACAGGGTAAAACTGATATTACAACGTTATAAAGAATTACAGGACATTATCGCTATTCTTGGTTTGGATGAGCTGAGCGATGAAGATAAGCTGGTAGTATCAAGAGCACGTAAGGTACAGCGTTTCTTGTCACAACCATTCCATGTGGCAGAAGCGTTCACCGGCCTTAAAGGCGTGCTGGTGCCGATTGAAGAAACTATCCGTGGCTTTAACATGATCATGGACGGTGAAGTGGATGAATATCCTGAAGCAGCATTCAACCTTGTGGGTTCAATTGACGATGCTATTGAAAAAGGCAGGAAACTGATGGCACAGGCGCAGGCTTAAGAGCAGCAAGTACAAAGTAATTAGTAGTTAGAGTATGAATAAGTTCAAAGATTTAACCGTATGGTAAAATCAATGTACTTAGCCGAAGAAGTTCACAGGCTCACTACTAATTTTCCAAATGAAGAAAAATTTGGTTTGCAATCGCAGATAAAACGCTGTGCTGTATCAATAGCATCGAATATTGCAGAAGGTGCAGGCAGAAATTCAAAGAATGAGTTCAGGCACTTTTTAAGTATTGCTCCTGGTTCCGACTATGCATCAGAAACTCAACTTTATTTAGCATTTAGGTTTAATTATATCAATAATGATAGTTTTGAAAAAGTATTAGGTACACCCGCTGAAGTTCAAAAAATGCTGATTGGACTGAGCAGGAGTTTAAACTAACTACTAACTACTGTCTACTAACTACTAAAATGACTTTAGAAATATTAACACCGGAACGTAAAATTTTCAGCGGCGATGTGTACGGCGTACAATTGCCGGGTATCAGCGGCTCATTTGAAATACTGGACAAGCATGCGCCGCTGGTAAGCGCTTTAAAGGCAGGAAAGCTGAAAGTGCTTACCGATAAAAACAATACTGTTGCCTATACCATTCTCGGTGGCTTTGCCGAAGTGATCAACAATAAAACCACCGTGCTGGTGGAAGGTGCTGAAGAAATTTAAGACTGTATCAAGATTAACTGTTTATAGTCCCGTGTTTTTAAGCACGGGATTTTTTATTTTTCAGCATTTGTCACATTGCCGGTGGCACGGTGGCCTTTTTAGCTACAGCTTTTTTATCCATCCAATGCTGCACCTTGTAAGCTACCCATGCGCTGCCTGCACCAATAACAACGCCGGCCAGCACGTCAGTAGGATAGTGCACACCCAAATACATCCGGGAATACCCTGTTGAAACTACCCACACCGCAGCAGGGGCAATCACATACCATTTGGGATATTGCAGGCTTAATGAAGTGGCAGCATAAAACGCTGAAGCAACATGCCCCGAAGGAAAAGAGGAACCGTGTGGAACTATCCTGTTTATAATGAAAGGGTATTTTATGTACGGCCGCTCCCTTTGCACAACCGTTTTGACTCCCTGGGTAATAATGGCCGTTAATACATATCCCCCGGCCATACAGGCAGCCTGTTTCTGTAATTGCTTATCATGCTTTGCCAGCCCAACGGTAAGCAAGGTAACCGGTGCTGCAATATTCACTGCGGCCACACTTACCGAAATGGTTTTACTGAAACCGGTTTTAAAATCACTTTCCTTTTCATTGATCGACTTCAGCCAGTCAATATCAAAATTTTGTGCAGTGCCGCCCAGCGGAAAAAATATAAAAAGAAAAAAACATCGCTTTATAAATTGCATCGGAAAGATTTATGGAACTGCAATATAAAGGCTTACAACGGGACTAATTTTTTGTTTTATGCAAAACGCTCTTTCCTGCAGCAATAATTCTGAAAGCCTGATACCTTAACCGGCACTGCTGTCCAGGCAATTGCTTACCTGTCTTTAAAAGGAACACCCGGCGCTGTTATGTTGTCTTCCGTTCCGGGAAAATCTCCGCCGGCGAAAGGTTTAATGGTCAAGCCACTAATTTCTGAATTACCATTAATTGATATATCAAGGGAAAACAGTACTTTTTCAAAATTTGTTTCGTACAAAGCGTAGTTCCTGTGATACTCCATTAATTGCCGGTTAATAATTCTTCCTGCCTTGAAAAAAAGGCCCGAAAAAAAATCAGCGGCCCTGCCGGCAGGCAATGATTTTTTCATGTCTTTTGAAAACATCGCAAAAATGCTGTCGTACTGTGCGATGCTATAAAGAAATTCAAATTTATCCAAAGCTATTTTATAGCTGGCATTCTCTGCCTGGCCTGATAAAGTCATCATGGCCGAGATGAGAATGGCCGTAAGCAGCACCCTTTGCATGTGAGGCGGGAGTTGTAATTTTTACTGATTTATTGCCCGGCGGTACAACATCACTCAAAGGAATATTATCGCCAGCCGGGATATTCCCCGCCGGCGATTAACAATATTCCCTATTTAAAAAACCAGCGGTACATGAATTTTTATCCCAAAATTCCTTCCCATATTAAACACGCCCTGGCGGCCTGTTACATTGTTTACATCAAGATATTTGAAGCGGCTTAAATGATTTTGATAAGCGATATCGCCCAGATTTTCCCCTGTTAAGCTGACAGTAAAAAGCGTTTTGCCTTTACTGGCGACATCAGCAGAAATACCTGCATTGATAAGCCAGTAAGAAGAAGTAGGTGTTTCGGTGTCAAAGCCGGTAAAAGCGTTGTCCTGCTTAAATGCGTACTGGCTTTCCATACCTGCGCTCAGGTTCTTTATAAACTTTCCTTTACGCAACAGGTCTACTTTAAGGTTAGTAAGCAGCTGGGCTGCCGGTACCAGGGGTATGTTCTCTGAACCATCCACATTACCCGCAAATTTTCCCCTGGTATAAGAAAATACATTTTTAAAATGAAGCCAGTCCAGCGGGTGCGGATGAATGTCAAGGCTGAACTCTGCACCATACAGGTTAGCCGTTTTTTGATCAAAACGGTACACATCCAGGGTAGCACCTTCTTCAGGATCAATAAGCGTGGAATCTTCGCCTGCGCTGTTCTTTACTTTTTCATAAAAAATAAAATTATGAACATGGTTGTAAAATAAGCTTGCGTCAAGAGACACATGCTCAGAAGTTATTTCAATACCCGCATCCGTTTGAAGGCTTGTTTCTGACGTAAGGTCCCGGTCGCCGATCTCATACCTTGTGGTGCCTTCATGTGCGCCATTGCTTGCCAGCTCTGCAAAGTTGGGCGCCCTGAAGCCCCTTGCTATATTGAACTTTAAGGCAACCTGCTTTGAGGCTTCATAGGCCAGCCCGATGCTGCCTGATAAATCGCCGAAGTTTTTAGTGAAAGCATTGAATTTTGTTTCATCATCTTCTACCAATGCTTTGCCTTGATCATGCCTGTTGTCATACCTTATGCCGCCACTTACAGTGAGTTTGCCTTCCGTATGCTGTGTATAAATAAAGCCACCCAAATCAAACAAACTGTAGGCTGGTATCAATGCTTCCTCCGCTTTATTTTCATTGGTCTGGTACATTCCCGTAACCCCAATGGTGGTATGCCAGTTATAGGTATAAGGCAGGCTGAGCTTCAGCGAATAATTTACCGTTTGCAGGTTGAACCATGCATCAGGGGTTTTAATATCATCGGGGTTACCAAACTCCTGTCTTTGATTGTGCTGGTATCCGGCTAACAAATTCAAATGGCTGTTGCCTATCCTGAAACTGTTGTCTGTAGTCACTTTAAAATGCTGTATGCGCTGAAAAGGAACATCAGGTGTTATTTTTTTAAAATCATCATTGCCTGCAATGCCTTCTTCCCCTTCAGGCAATACTTTTGTAAAAGCGCCTGTAGCGCTGTCACGCTCCCCTTCCACTATGCCAAGGTGCTGGTCAAAATTGGTAACGTACAACCTGCTGTAGCCCCAGTTACCTGCATAGCCAAGCATTCCACCCCAATCTTTATTATTGAACTTGGAATTAAATACATACCCATCATATTTGTTCTTATAATCCTGCGCCCCTTTATAAGTGCCATAGGCATTCCAGCTAAAGCCATTCTTAGTACCGCCAATATTTCCATAAATGCCACGCAGCGCATTATTGGTTTGATATTCGGAAATGATGTCTGCCTTTACCGTTCCTTCCGGTGCAGGCAATTGCGACTGGATATTGATAACGCCTGCCAGCGCATCGCTTCCATACATCAAAGAGGCAGGCCCTTTAAGCACTTCTACTTTCTGCACACTGTAATCATCTATCTCAATACCATGCTCATCGCCCCATTGCTGGCCTTCCTGCCGCACACCATCATTCACTGTAAGCACACGGTTGTAGCCCAGCCCGCGGATAAAAGGTTTTGCTATGGCAGGCCCTGTGCTTACAGCCGTAACACCCGGCACCAGTTTGGTAATGGCATCTATTGTGTTGCTGGCATTGGTATTAATAAATTCTTCCCGTTTAATGGCTATTACCGGCTGCGGGGATTGCCTGATTCTTGTTGCTGAAGACACGCCGGTAATCGTCACGGCTTCCTGTTCCACTGCCGTTGAGCTTAATGCAAAATTTTGATTTACGGCGCTGCTGAAGGTAATGGCATGCACTGCAGATGCAAAGCCTATATAAGAAACCTCCACTAAATATTTTCCCTGTGGAATATTATTGATCTGAAAGCTCCCGTCTGGCTTTGAAATGCCTGCAAGATGAAGATCAGGTAATGAAATAGTGGCGCCCGATAACACAGCGCCTGTGCTGCTGTCGGTTATTTTGCCCGAAAGCGAAGCCGCTTCTTTATTACGGGTATTTTGTGCATAAGAAGGCTGGAAAAAAGCAAAGAAAAAAACAGGAAATAAGAATAGTTTATAATGTTTCATTTTAGTAAAAATTTAAATAATACAACGGGCAGATGCTGCTGTACAGCATCATCTTTTATACCATACTGCCTGGATGGTATTCAATAAATGACAAAAAATAATTGGTGAAGGGTCAGCAGGAGAAAAGAACCGGGGGGCTTTTATTGGTAAAGTCATTTATTGACGGCGACAAATAGGTTACCGTAAAAAATGAATTACATACTTTAAGGGAATAGTGTGAAAATGCTGTATACCCGGATTCGCCAGTGATGTATGCAGCGTAAGTATGCTGGCAGATTTTACAATCTTCGCCTTTTGCCTTTACATCAGCAGCCTTTGAGATTTGTAAAGCAGCTATTTTTTGCCTGGAACCGGCAATTGCGTGGTGGTGCCACCATTGCACGGGGGTGGCAATAAACGTGTAGAGCAATAAAAAAACTGCTGCCAGCGCCCTGCGGTATGTTGATGAGTATTGCAAAACTATTTCTGGGTACAAAAATAGCAAATGCAACAATATTGCAAAATATTTTTTTTGTTAGGCGCTTGTTATTGCTATAGTCTTCTGCTTAATACAGCAGCGTCTGTATAGAATGCGGTTCAATATTGATCTCGGATGCATTGCCATCCACGCACAAAAAATAATCCACTGCCTTGTCAGAATCATTCATTACCACTGTTACAATTTTACCATCAGGGTTTTTAAATGAAGTGGTAAGCAACTGGCTCCTGCTGGCATTGCTGTTTATCCGTTTGGCCCCCGGCTCTATGAATTTTGAAAAATGCCCGATATAATAATAAGAAGGCGTAAAGATCAGCTCACCTGTTCTTGTATCAGCATGCACCGGCGAAAGGCAAAAGTTGCTTACATGGTTGGGGCCGCCGGTTTCATCCAGCAGTATGTTCCAGTCCGTCCAGCCAACAGTGCCGTTATTAAAATCATTGATCATGGCCCGCCCGTACCTTTCGCCATTGGGCCAGTACTGGTACCTTGTTGAATCAAATTTTTCTATGCAGCCTTCAGTGAAGATGAGGTTTTTATCAGGATACATCTGGTGCACTTTTCCTACGTTGGCAAACATTGGCTCGCCACCGGCCCATGTCTCGTACCAGTGAAAGCCAACGCCCCATACATATTTGGCTGCATCTTTATCATCAAGCACTACCGATGCCCTTTGTGTCATAAGGTCACGGTTGTGGTCCCAGATAATTAATTTTTTATCGGAAAGCCCTGCTGCTTTCATTGTTGGCCCAAGGTATTCTTTTACAAAATCCCTTTCTTCTTCTGCAGTGTAGATACAGGATTCCCAGGTTTGCGTGGCCATCGGTTCATTCTGTACGGTAAAGCCCCATACAGGTATTCCTTCTTGCTGGTAGCTGTTGATGAACTTTACATAATAGTTAGCCCAGGGCTGCCTGTATTCCGGTTTTAATTTTCCGCCCTTCAGCATGTTGTTGTTTGTTTTCATAAAAGCCGGCGGGCTCCAGGGGCTTGCAAAAATGGTCACCTTCCTGTCTGCCGCAGCCAGTGCCCTTTTAATAAAAGGTATCCTGAACCTGCGGTCATGGTCAATGCTGAAAGTTTTTAAAGCAGAATCGCCTTCATCCACATATGTATAACTGCCGCTGCTGAAATCACTGCTGTGTATCGTAGTGCGCAACAATGAATAACCAATACCATTTTTTTTATTGAAGTATGCCTGCAAGAATGCTTCCTGTTTTTCCTTTGATAATTTTGCAAATACTTCTGCGCTTGCATCCGTCATGGCTGCGCCTATTCCTAAAAAAGATTGGTAGGTTTTCCCGGGGTTCACAAACACACATACCTGTGTTTCCAGGGGCTGGTTAAATTTGGATGTTCGGCC
>JBEHYP010000084.1:0-16705 GCA_048498115.1 Bacteroidota bacterium
CTTCCAGCTCGGCCGTGCTTTCCACGGTTAAACGGAGCCTTATGCTGCCCTGCGGCCCGTATAGCTGAAAACAGCAGGCAGCATAAACAATTGCACACGATATTAGCCGTTATACCTTACAGGTGGCATAACGGCTTTTTATTATCATAATAACAGCACAATAGTATTATGTTTGTATAAATATATTTTTTGGAAAAAGTCTACATACGGGAAATAATTACAGTGATACTGCGTTATATACCCGTTGGTTTTACATTATCTTATTAAATCAAATGATACGGTACTATAAAAAATTTTATTTCCTGAAAGTATATGAAAACTGGTTTCAGTATAAATACAGGCTGGCGGATGTATGGGGCCTGAATGTGTACTGGAACGTTAAGAAGCAGGACAGGGCAAATATACCGGGAATAAAAAACATTTCTCACACCATAGAGCTTTCGCTTGAGCAGGATGCCGAAGCTATTACGGCCGGTTTTTCCAAACAGATAAGGCAGCAGGCAAGGATAGCCGAAACAGAAGGCATCACCTGCAATTTTGACAATAAGGATATTGACACTTTTGTGCCTTTTTACAATGATTTTGCCCGGAAGCGGAACACGCACCTGGTAAGCCACCGCAGGATACAGGAAATCGGCAGCGGCCTGCAGCTGAGCTTTGCTCTTTACAATGGCGAAGTGCTGGCAGTGCACAGCTATCTGGCAGATAAAGAGACCGGCGTTGTAAGGCACCACCATGCCGCCACCCGCAGGCTTGATGAGCAAATGGATAAAAATCTTATCGGCAGGGCCAATAAATATTTAACCACCCGGAATATCATGTATTATAAAGAGCAGGGGTACAAGGTTTTTGATTTTGGGGGTTATGCAAAAGACACCACTGACGAAGGCTTAAAAGGCATTAATAAT
Source organism: Bacteroidota bacterium (assembly GCA_048498115.1). GTDB lineage: Bacteria > Bacteroidota > Bacteroidia > Chitinophagales > Chitinophagaceae > Ferruginibacter. The sequence continues at coordinate 909 of JBEHYP010000084.1, forward strand.
TATAAACTGTTATTTGGGGGCAAGGTAACTGAATCGGTAAATTACTTTTCGTACGGCCACTGGCTCCTGAAAAAAATATCAAAGCTGCTGGGGATGGAAGGCAAAGTATAAGCGGACGGAAGAAGGCCGCTTGTATTCCCTGTTATTTACCATTACACCTGTGAGCCAGGGAGGCGAAGCCCTGCCCGCTTAAAAAAAAGCCGCCCTTTTATTAACTGCGCTGCCGGTTGATAAAAAACAAATCCGGATGAAACAAATTTCCAGGTACATATTCTGGTGCATCATTATCGGCATTACCTGCAACGTGGTAAAGCTGTATTTTTACCAGAACGACATGGTGCTGAGGATGGAGGAAGGTATCTATCCCTGGTACTTCCGGCTCGATTTTGCGGGGGATGCGCTGATGAGCGTGGCAGCCGTATCTTCCTTTGTATTGTACAGGCAATATTTCCCTTCGTATATAAGTATCTGTTATATACTGATCATAGTGTTTGTCACCATTACATCGCTTGACACACTGGGTGAAACCTTACAAAAATCCACTTTCTTTTACAGCGTGAAGGGCATTGGCACTTTCGTCAATTTCGGCGTGCTGTTTTTTGCTGCCGACACCAGGTATTTTCCCAAAGTGCTTGATGCTTTTTACTACATGTGCTTTTTCATCATGGCAGCCTGCATTATCAACCTTGGCAAAGTGGGGCTGGGCGCCAGCAGGTATGAATACCTTGGCCTCTTTCGTGATTATACCGTATTCCTCTTTTGGGTATTCCCCTACTTTTTCCTGCAGGATGAACCGAACAAAAAGAAAAACCTCATTAATTTCGGGATGTTCGGGCTCATATTTGTATTCATTTTGTGCATAAGCGCCCGCTCTTATTTGATATTGTATTTTCTTTTCCTGGCACTAAAATTTAAAAATTACCTGCGTACCAGGAACGGGATATTCCTGATAGTAGCCATGGTGGCGGTGGCCTGTATCGGTTATTTTGTGCTTATCAACAGCAGCTTCAGCCATTCGCTGGAAGGAGCTGCCAGCAACCTTGCCGAGCGCTCGGGCGATGATTCAAGGAGTGACCAGCTACGGGATTTTCTTTCACAATACGATACGGAAACACTGGTACAGGGCGTGGGGCCATTGCATTTATGGTTCTGGCACAGCATCAATGATTATTATGGTTTTTTAGACAACCAGTTTTTATTAATGGCCTGGTGGGCGGGTTTGCCAACCATCATCACGTATGTTTTCTTCCTTGTAAAATCATTGTTTGTAAAAAGCGAGATACTGGAATTTGAAGATATTAAAGGGCTGAAGGTAATCATTGGCTTTTGGATACTGGCCTGCCTTGGCGTGGCTATTTATTCCACGATATGCTCGGAACATTATTACTATTTCATCAGTTTTATCATTGGGCTGAATGCCTGCCAATACACTAAAATAATTGAACCCGAAGCGGAAGAAGCGTATGAAGACTATGAAGAAGCTGCTTGAACAGCATAGCGTAAAGATCCTTTTTGCAGCCACCATTGCGGCTACAGGTTTCAGTTTCCTGGGCAGCGTGTTAAATTCACGGCTGCTGGGGCCCGGCCTGTTTGGCGACTGGAAGTACCTGCAGAGCTTTGTTACGCTGGTGAGCTATCTTGTAAATTTCGGGCTGTACTCATCAGGCGGCAGGCTGATTGCCGCCACCAATGACACAAAGAAGATACGCATTTACAAAGGTTATCTTTTATACTTTGCTTTATTTGGTTTTGCCGTAATAGTGCTTTCGTTACTTATTACCGGCTTATTCCTTCCCAGGCTTTTGAACCCCGCTATATTCAGGCTTTCCATAACGCTGTTTCCCCTCTTTATCATCCTGCCCCTTGGTTTTTATTTTGAAGCAGTGTACCAGGGAGAGAAAAAAATACTGAACCTTACCATTTACAGGTTTATGCCGGCCTTTATTTATGTGGCGCTGTTGTACGGATGCCGGTTCCTGGCAGCAAGCAACAGCATTTATTACAGCGCCTCCCTGTATTTTGGAAGCTACCTTATAATATGCGCATTGCTGGTGTGGCATGACAAACCGGTTTTTAAAAGAAACACCAGCGAGTGGAAAGACATTAAGGCACAGCATAAATCCTTTGGCATACAGGTGTACTGGGGCTCCTTATGGGGCGTGGGCGTTATTTACCTATTGCCAATACTCGTGGGCTTTTTTAATATTGATAATAAGGATGTGGGGCTTTACAGCCTTGCGCTGAGCTTTATAATGCCCCTTTCTATTTTACCGGGGGTTATCGGCACTTCCAACTTTAAGCGGTACATAACGCTGCCGGTTATCCCAAAAGAAAATTTCAAAAAAGCGTTATTCTCTTCCCTGGCATTGATGGCAGTGCTGCTGCTGTCTATTGACTACATTATTGGCTTCCTTATGCCGGGCTACCGGGATGTAAGCAGGCTTATCAAAATCGGCGCCTCAGGAGCCATATTGCACGGTATGGGGGATTTTGTAAATAAATTCCTGATGGCCAAAGGCGAATCAAAATATATGAAGAAGGTATCTATTGCAGTAGGGATTGTGCAGCTGGTATCTTCGCTGGTATTAATAAAGTTCTTCTCCGCCACGGGCGGTATCATTGCCAAATCGCTGGGCTCACTGGTGTTCTTTGCCATGCTGTACCTTTACTATCACAAAAAATATGTGGTGCAAAAGTCAGAAGGCATGAAGATTACCATATTCGATGAGGAGAAGGAAGAAATGAGCATCAGCAGCGAGCCTGGTGTTGAATAGCACACCTTAGCTTTTACCGGGAATATTTAAACAACAGTTTTTAGAAAATAAACATTATCCATGGCAGATCTGCAGGGAAGGATTGCAATAAAGCTGAGGGTTTGGCACATGGGCTGCCTGCAATTTTATTCAGGCTGCTTAATGGCCATTACACTTGCCGCAAAAAAAATAAAACATGGCAGGGGCAACAGGTTTTGGGGGCCTGTGCTTATCGTGCGCTACCCCGGCTCTTCCATTACCATCGGCAACGAGTGTACTTTCAGAGGCGACAGCCGTTCCAATATGATTGGAATAAACAGGCGGTGCATGCTTTCCACGCACGACAGCAATGCCGTCATTTCCATTGGCGATAATTGCGGCTTCAGCGGAACGGTAATTGGTGCAAATGAAAAAATCATCATTGGCAACGATGTGCTGTTTGGCGCCAATACATTAATTACAGATTTTGACTGGCATGGCATTGCCCCCGATAAGAGAAGGACATCCAAAGGCGACTCCGGCCCTGTTCACATCAGCAATAATGTATTCATCGGCTATGGGTCAATTGTGCTGAAAGGTGTGACGATTGGAGAAAACAGCGTTATCGGCGCCAACAGTGTTGTAACAAAAGATATTCCTGCCAACGTAATTGCAGGCGGCAATCCCTGCAAAGTAATAAAGGCTTTATAGCTGTATAAAAGTCAATTGCAATCTCCCTCAATAAATATATTACTGAATTTTACAGTTTGGCTTAACAATTGCTGCCATGAAAGGCATTAATTTTTTCCTGGTCCATCCCTTTGCAAAACCAACGGTTATTATGACAGAGCTGCCATACACAACATTAAAGCCAATAACCAAAACCAAAAACCATTCAATGACGATCCTTTTTGTTGCAGACAATATAGGGGGTGGCGGCAAGGAAAGAAGAATGCTGGAACTGATTAAATCGCTGAGCAAAGACCCGGCTTATAAAATCATCCTGGTGGCAATTTCGGATATGGGCACAGGCTATGATTATATGTATGATTTCCCAATCACTATTATTGAAAGCGACAGGGATTATAAATATTCTACCAAACCTTTCTTCGTAATCAAAGGCGCCATAGAAAAATACAAACCTGATATCGTGCACTCCTGGGGCACCATGTCAAGCTCCTATATGCTGCCGCTGCTGCCTTTCAGGAAATTTAAATTCATCAATGGCATCATTGCCGATGCGCCGGCCAGCATTGACTGGCACAATAAAAATTATTTCAGGGGAAAGATCACTTACCTGTTTTCAGACGTAGTGCTTTCCAATTCACTGGCAGGCATCCGGTCTTATGACGCCCCGGTAAATAAAACCTATTGCATTTACAACGGAATAGACATGGCCCGTTTTAAAAACCTGCCATCGCCGGAAGCATTAAAAAAGGAACTGGGCATTGAACATTTTTCTTTTGTTGTAGGCATGGTGGGGGCTTTTCATGACCGGAAAGACTTTCAAACCTTTACAGAAGCGGCTGTACAAATTGTAAAAGAGCACAAAGACATTTGCTTCCTGCTGGTGGGTGAAGGCAAAAACAGGGTACCTATTGAAAATTCCATACCGGAAGAGGCCAAAAACAACATCCTGTTCCTGGGCAGGCGGCCTGATGTGGAAGCCATTAACCAGATATTTGATGTGGGTGTGCTGTGCACCAACAGCGATGTGCACGGCGAGGGCGTTTCCAATGCCATTATTGAATACATGAGCCTGCAAAAACCTGTAATTGCTACAGAAGGCGGTGGCACCAACGAAGTGGTGGTGGACAATGAAAACGGGTTTCTTATCAAAAATAAAGATGTTGAGGGGCTTATTAACAAGCTGCTTTACTTCTACAAAAACCGCGATGCCGTAAAGAAAATGGGCGAAAAGGCCCTTGGCACCATTCGTGAAAAATTCATGCTCGACAGGATGACTTCAGAATTTATCGCGGTTTATAACGGGAAAACCTTAACTAACAGGTTGTATAAATGATTTTTCCCGGCTAACATTCTTTTTATTGTTTTTTCCCTAATTTCACTACAGATATCCTTTTAATTCCCTACACGCCATACCCTGTGCGCCGGAGTATTACCCTGTTAATATCCTGGAATGCTTATTGAAAACCCTTTTACCAGCAAATACTAAAAAAAATGTCGTTCAGGAATAATATCGGCAAGCTATTGGCAAAAACCCTCATCCGCTCAGGTATTGTAAAAAATGCAGTGAAAAAAGTACAGCGGGGGGATTATATACTTTCCCTTTGCTTTCATGCCCCCCAAAAGGATTTTTTTGAATCATGTATCAACTGGCTTTCTGCACAGGGCTTTCATTTCATTTCTGTAAGCGAACTGGAAAGGGTGATCAAAGGTGAAATAGATTTTCCCAAAGGCGCCGTGGTAATCACCATTGACGATGGCTGGCAAAGCAACCTGGACAATATAGTACCCCTTGCAGTGGAGCATAAAGTGCCGGTGGCCATTTTTGTAAGCACCGAAGTGGTTGAAAAAGGCAATGGCTACTGGTGGTCTTATATTATGGAAGCAAGGAAAATAGGGCTGTCAAGCGAGTCTGTTGAATTTTTTAAAACAATTGATAATGAAGACAGGCTGAAGATTATCGAAGAAACAAAAACCAAAATACAGATTAACAGGGAAGCTCTTACGATAGAGCAGGTAAATGAAATTTCTAAAAGTAAATTTGTGGCCATTGGCAGCCACAGCGTTTCCCATCCTATTCTTCCCCGGTGCTCCAACGTTGAATCAAAATACGAGATCAGCCATTCCAAAGAAATCATCGAGGAATGGATAAATAAGGAAGTAAAGTATTTTGCTTATCCCAACGGCGATTATTCAAACAGGGAAATCAGTTTTTTAAAACGGTTTGGCTATACGCTGGCCTTCAGCACAGAGCAGGAATACCTTACCAAGCAAAAACTATCGCGGCCTTATAGTTTGCCAAGGTTTATGATGGTGGAAAGCGCTTCCTTTGAAGAAAACATATGCAGGATTGTAGGCGTGTGGCCGCTAAAACCCAAAAGAAAAAAAGTAGTTTATCCGTAATAACCATAACCGGGCACAAGGTTTAAAAACTTCCGGCGCCCTGCATTTTGGCGCATGCTTTGCAATGCGCTCCATCCCGGGCAGAGAACTATCTAAAAAAACATGAAAGATTACACTAAGCAGGTATTATTTGTAGGGCCCCATTACAGCCTGAGAGGGGGCATAGCGTCTGTACTGGAAGTATATTCCAGGAATGTCAGCAATTTTAATTTCCTCTCTACTTATTACAAAACAAACCCGGTACTGAAAATCCTTTACTTCATTGCTTTCCTGTTCAGGTTTGCATGGATGCTTATCAGCAACAGCCGGATAAAGATCATTCATATCCATACTTCCTGCAGGGGAAGCTATATCCGGAAATCAATTATTGTAATATTGTCAAAGCTGTTTGGCAAAAAAGCGCTGCTGCACATTCACGGGGGCGAGTTTAAAGACTATTATACAAACGCCGGCATCCTGCAACCCTATATTCGCTATACCCTCAACTTAGCCGATGAGCTGCTGGTGCTGTCTGACGAATGGAAAATATATTTTGATGCCATTACCAAAAAACAAAAAGCGATTGTTGTAAACAATCCTGTTGAAATGCCGGGCATTGTTAAAAAAAATACTGCCGGCATGCCGGTATCAGTTTTGTACCTCAACCGGATAATAGAAAAAAAAGGCATTTTTGACATCGTAACGCTGTTTGTAAAAAATAAAAATAATTTCAAAGGCATTTTTAAGCTGGTGATTGCCGGCGCCGGCAGCGATGAAGACAAACTAAAAAACATCGTTAGCGAAAACGGCCTTGAAGAGCTGGTGGAATTAAAAGGATGGACAGCCGGGCCGCAGAAAGATGAGCTTATCAGCAATTGCAACGTATTTATCCTTACTTCCTATTACGAAGGGTTGCCAATGTCTATCCTGGAATCAATGGCTTTTGGCAAACCTGTGATTGCTTCTGATGTGGGAGGAGTACCAGCAGTGGTAAAGCCGGGTGAAAACGGGTGGCTGGTAAAAGCAGGCGATATTGAAGGGCTGGAAAAAGTATTTGAAGAGATAAAAAGCAACCCTGCTTTGCTGGAAGTTTATGGAAACAACTCGCTGGGGATTGTAAAGGATTTTTCAGTAACCAGTGTTATTGAAAAGCTGAATGAAATTTACGGCAGCCTCCTGGATAACCCCAAAATAAAAACCAGCCCTGCAATGCACAGCCCTGCCAACAATGGTTGATTTTTATTTCTTACAAAATAGCGGTGTTTTTAATACATTGCAGCCATAACGAACAACTGTAATTTTTACCCTGTTAACTACGTTATGCATTTCATATGAGAGTATGGTTTGACATTTCTAATTCGCCGCATGTAAACATGTTTTACGGGCTTATTAAAGACCTGGAAGCCGGCGGGCACGAAGTTATCATTACTTCAAGGCCATTGGCCAACACCATTGCGCTGCTTGACCAGAAAGGCTTGAAGCATACTACCGTTGGCGAACATTACGGCAAGGATTTCTTTAAGAAGATTTTCGGGTACCCCATCCGGGTAAACCAGCTGAGAAAATTTTTACGGAATAAAAACATTGACCTCGCCATTTCCCAAAGCTCATTTCATTCACCGGTGGTGGCAAGGTTGCTTGGCGTACCTTCTATTTATACTAACGATAACGAACATGCGCTGGGCAATAAGCCGGCTTTTATCTGCGCCACCAAAATTTTAATACCTGAAAATTTACCGGTAGAGCGGATTGCAAAAACCGGCGTATCCGCTAAAAAAGTAATACAGTACCCCGGCGTAAAAGAAGGCATTTATTTATGGAGCAAGGGAGAAGCCATACAGGAAAAAAGAAAACAAAATACTTCCGGGCAGGTAAAAATATACATCAGGCCCGAACCGCAAACGGCACAATATTACAAAGGCAAACAAAATTTTTTAGACGATACCATCCTTGCCCTGCAGGATAAGTACAGCATTATTGTATTACCGAGGGATGCCAATCAAACCGCACATTACAAGCAGGAAAAATTCAGCAAAACATACGTGCCTGACAAGCCGCTGAGCTTTGATGAAATCGCTGCCGACTGTACCATTTTTGTAGGCGCCGGCGGCTCCATGACAAGGGAAATGGCGATACTCGGCATACCCACTATTTCCGTGTACCAGGATGAATTGCTTGAAGTGGATTCATTCCTGTTATCAAAAGGATTGATGCTGCATGAACCCGATATTACACCGGAAAAAGTCATCAGCTATATAGACAGCTTACAAAATGCACCGCCTGCACTGGAATTAATGAACAAAGGCAAGGAAGCATATAATTTATTCAAAACAGAAATTTTAAAATTCAAAAAGTAATGGTAAGAGTTGCATTAATAGGCGCAGGCAAAATGGGCATATCGCACCTGGCAATACTTGGCGCCCACCCGGATGTGAAAGTGGTGGGTGTGGCGGATACTTCAAAAATCGTAACGGATGTGCTGGAAAAATATTCACCCTTTGAATGCTTTGCCGATTATAAAAAAATGCTGGACAAAACCAATCCTGAAGCGGTGTTTGTGGCAGCCCCTACCAAATTCCATGGCACTATTGTAAAAGAGTTATTACAAAAAGGCATCCATGTATTTGTTGAAAAGCCTTTTTGCCTGAATATAAGCGAAGGCGCGGAACTGGTGCAGCTGGCAAAATTGAAAGGCACTGTGAACCAGGTGGGCTATCATAATAAATTCATCGGCACATTTGAAGAAGCAAAAAGAATAATAGACAGCGGGGCTTTAGGGGATATACAGCATTTTCTCGGTGAAGCTTATGGCCCTGTGGTGGTAAGAAAGAAACAGGAAACCTGGAGAAGCAAGCCGGAAGAAGGCGGTGGATGCCTGCTCGATTATGCTTCGCATGTGATTGATTTGCTCAATTATCTTGTAGCGCCCATCAACAAAGTGCATGGCGCATTATTAAAATCCATTTACTCCGGCAACGTGGAAGATGCCGTGTACGCATTGCTGGAAACAGACAATAAATTATCCGGTGTATTGTCAGTTAACTGGAGCGATGAAACCTACAGGAAAATGAGCACTACCGTTACCGTTACCGGCGACAAAGGAAAGATCATTGTGGATGCAACAGAATTAAAAATTTATTTTAAGGAAGCCAACTGCCCTGCCCCTTATACCAAAGGCTGGAATGTGAAACATATCAATGATTTTGCTGAAGAAGTAGCTTTTTATTTAAGAGGAGAAGAATATTCTGCACAGATAGATTACTTCATCAAAGCCATAGAAGGCAAAGCGCCCAATAATAAAAATACGTTTGAAACGGCATGGCTTACAGACAGTGTAATTGATAAGATCAAAAACAACAAAAACTAATTTTTAGCAATGGAAAGAATATTATTCGGCGATAACCAGTTCTTTGGCGTGAACCATGTGTCTGATGAAAAATCGAGGGCGCAGATGATGAAGTTCAAAGAAGATAAAACCATTTTAAGAACCATTGACATTGCAAGGGAAGAAGGCGTAAATACTTTTATGTGCACTACGCATGATCGTATTGCCAATATCTGCGACCTCATCAGGCAGGAACCGCAAAAATACCAGGGCTTCAATATTTATCCCTGTATGCCCTATGCACACAAATATGCCAACGCCGTGACCGAATTAGGCATTGTAGGCACCTTAAAGCAATATGTGCCGGGCAATTTTTTCGGCTCCTTATTTAAAGGCGGGCTTGCATTTGTTTCCAAAGATTATATGTCAATGATGGAGCTGCTTATTGATGCCGAAATGAAAATGTTCAAAGGCATCAGCACCCCGGTAATATTTATTCAAAATGTGCTGACTGACCTGATAATGGGCTTAGGCATGAAAGAGGTGCTGAAAGAATACCATAACTACGTTATAAAAAAGCACAACGCAGAGCCTGCCTATATCACTATGAACATGCCCATGCTGCTGGATATGCTGGAAAGCGTTGGCATTAAAAATCCCATCATTTGCTCTTCCATCAATGTTGACGGCTTCCGCATGAGCGGCGGAAAGTACCTGTATGAGCATACGCTAAAAACAAGGGAAGTAAGGGGCATTGCCATGCAGGTATTATCAGGCGGCGCCACGCCGGTAAAGCAGGCATTAGAATACGTTTGTAACCTTCCCAATATTGAATCCATCCTGTTTGGCGCTTCCTCCAAAGGAAATATACATGAAACGGTAACGCTTATACGCCAATTTGATGAGCAGAAGCGGCACTAAATTACCGCCGGCGGCGTTTTATATTCAAACCCATTATATTCTATGCTAATTACTATTGTAGCAGGCGCAAGGCCCAATTTTATGAAGATAGCGCCTATCATTAAAGCCATCTTTAAAGCGCAGGCACAGGGGCAGGATGTCCGGTACAGGCTGGTGCATACAGGGCAGCATTATGATAAAAAAATGAGCGGCGATTTTTTTGAACAGCTCGGTATCCCCGATCCTCATATTAACCTGGAATGCGGCGGCGGCACACAGGCCGAGCAAACAGCCGGCATCATGGTAAAATTTGAGAAAGATTTAATGGAAAACAAACCTTCTGTTGTATTGGTAGTAGGGGATGTAACTTCCACTATGGCCTGCACCATTTCAGCAAAAAAATTATGCGTGGACGTGGTGCATGTGGAAGCGGGTATCCGTTCAGGTGATATGACCATGCCGGAAGAGATCAACAGGATAGTAACCGATTCTATCTGCGATCATTATTTCACCACCAGCACCCATGCTAACGATAATTTAAGAAAACAGCAGGTGCCCGAAAGCAGCATTCATTTTGTTGGCAATACCATGATTGATACCTTGTACCAAAATCTTGAACGGCTGCAAAAGCCTGCGTTTTGGGATGAGCAGCAGATGGCAGAAGGAAATTATTTTTTAGTAACGCTGCACAGGCCTTCCAACGTGGATGACCCTGGCAAATTAAAACAACTGCTGGATGCTATTACCAATTCTACCAGCGGTATTCCCGTTATTTTTCCCGTTCATCCCAGGACAAGAAAAATTTTAGATACTTTTAATATCAGCGCCGGTAAATTAATCATGATAGATCCTCTCGCCTATCTTCAATTTATTTATCTTGTAAAAAATGCCAAAGGCATCATTACCGATTCCGGCGGCATTACAGAAGAAGCCACCGTGCTGCACGTGCCCTGCCTTACATTAAGGAACTCTACCGAAAGGCCGGAAACCATTACGCAGGGAACAAACGAGCTGATCGGCGATGATATTGACAAGTTATCGTTATGTTTGAAAAAAATAGTGGCAGGCGACTGGAAAAAAGGTTCGGTGCCTGAGCTGTGGGATGGCAAAACCTCTGAAAGGATCATAAATATTTTATACGCAACTTATAAGAAGTAAACATCGTCTTTTATATGCAATAAAGATTGCGATTTCATGAACCTGGAAATAAAACCTAATAAAAGAAGAATTCCAGTTGGGTTTATTATTGGACTCATTGGCTGCCTTATACTTTATTTTGTTATACTAAAAAAAGAGGAAGGCCTTCCATGGTACTACTATATCCCTGTATACATAATTTTATTTATTTACTGTTTTATCTTCGCAACCATATCGCTTATTGACTATTTTAAAACCTTATTTGACAAGCATGCAGTGCTTATAATTTCCGATAGTGATGTATATGATAATTTGAGTATATTCTCGGTTGGGAAAATTTTACGAAATGACATCTTGGATATAGAAATAAAAAAAGAATTCAATTTCGATTTTCTTATTATAAAGCTATCGGATACAAATAAATATTTAGCGAATAAAAATTTTATTAAGCGTTACATTTTAAATAGGTATATTAAAAGATGGAAAAGCCCGGTAGTAATATCAAACAACAGGATTGATTATGACTTACAGCAATTAAAGAAAATAATCTTAACGCCTAAAACGAATTAGAACGTTACACACCAAAAATTTGCTGGTGACAGAATAATAGTTAACAATCGAATATTACTTAATTGAATTTTTACTTATTAATTTTTACATGAAAGTTTTAGTAACAGGCTCGGCAGGATTTATTGGTTTTCATTTGGCCAACAGGCTGGCGGCAGACGGGTTTGAAGTGATTGGCCTGGATTCATTAAATGATTATTACGAAGTAAGCCTGAAATACGACAGGCTGAAAGCAGCCGGCATTGCCAAAGAGCAGATACATTATAATGTGCTGTACCCGGGCAAAACAAAAAACTATTCTTTCATACAGCTGCAGCTTGAAGACAGGCAAAACCTTGAAGCTTTGTTCAACACCCATCATTTTGATTATATAGTGAACCTTGCTGCACAGGCCGGTGTGCGCTACAGCATTACCAACCCGGCAGCGTATATTGAAAGCAATATAGTAGGTTTTGCCAACCTGCTCGAATGCTGCCGCCATCACAACATAAAGCATCTTGTATATGCCAGCAGCAGCAGCGTATATGGGTTAAATGAGATAATACCGTTCAGCAAAGACCATGCGGTTGACCATCCTATCAGCCTGTATGCAGCCACTAAAAAAAGCAATGAGCTGATGGCGCATGTGTACAGTCATTTGTACCATTTGCCCACCACAGGATTACGTTTTTTTACCGTGTACGGTCCCTGGGGCAGGCCTGACATGGCCATGTTCCTTTTTACCAAAGCCATTATTGACGGCAAGCCCATCCAGGTATTCAACAACGGCGAAATGGAAAGGGATTTTACTTATATTGACGATATTATTGACGGCGTGGTAAGAGTATTAAATAATATTCCTGAAGGCAACCCTGAATGGAGCGGCGCCAATCCCCTGCCCTCTTCTTCCAAAGCCCCTTACCAGCTATACAATATCGGCAACAGCAAGCCCGTAAAGCTTACGGCATTTATTGAAGCCATTGAAAAAAAGCTGGGCAAAAAGGCTGAAAAGATCATGATGCCCATGCAGCCCGGCGATGTATATAAAACATACGCTGATATTGACGACCTTAAAAGTAAATTAGGCTACAATCCCTCCACGCCCGTTGAAAAAGGCGTCAGCAATTTTATTGACTGGTACCTTGACTACTACAAAAAATAGCCCGCCTTAGCAAGCCTTCCCTCCTGTTGCGGATAAATGCCGCAAAAAAATTACCTTCGCACCTCAATTTTTTAAGTAGCGTATAAAATGGAGCTTAACAGCAAGATATATATTGCAGGTCACAGGGGTATGGTAGGCAGTGCGATATTAAGAAATTTGACTGCCAAAGGATACAGCAATATCATTACCCGTACATCAGCAGCGCTTGATTTGAGGGACCAGGATTCCGTAAATGCTTTTTTTTCAGAAGAAAAGCCGGAGTATATTTTTTTAGCAGCCGCCAGAGTGGGCGGCATTGTTGCCAATAACACTTACAGGGCAGATTTCATTTATGAAAACCTGATGATAGAGGCTAACATTATCCATGCAGCGGCAGAAAATAAAGCAAAGAAACTAATGTTCCTCGGCAGCTCCTGCATTTACCCTAAAATGGCGCCGCAGCCGCTGAAGGAAGATTACCTGCTTACCGGTACATTAGAACATACCAATGAACCTTATGCCATTGCAAAAATTGCCGGTATCAAGTTGTGTGAAGCATACCGCAGCCAGTATGATTGTAATTTCATCAGCGTGATGCCCACTAATCTTTACGGCTATGGTGATAATTATAATTTAACCAACTCGCATGTGCTGCCTGCGCTGATAAGAAAGATGCATGAAGCAAAAGAAAGCAATGCTGAAGAAGTAACAGTATGGGGAAGCGGCACTCCCAAAAGGGAATTTTTATTTGCAGATGATCTTGCAGAAGCCTGCTCTTTCCTGATGGAAAATTACAATGAGGAACAATTGATCAACGTTGGCACAGGCGAAGATTTAAGCATTAGTGAGCTGGCGGCATTGGTAAAAGAGATTGTCGGCTTTAAAGGAAAGCTTGTTTTTGACACTTCCAAACCGGATGGCACACCAAGAAAACTGATGGATGTAACTAAATTGCACAACCTGGGATGGAAGCATACCATTGGCCTGGAAAAAGGCATACAACTGGCTTATGAAGATTTTTTAGAAAACCACTTAATCAGGAAATAATATAAAATATTTTTCAGCACGAATATGAGCACAACAAAACATAACGGCAAAACCGCATTGATAACAGGCGTTACCGGCCAGGACGGCGCTTACCTTTCTGACTTGTTACTGGAGAAAGGATATAAAGTGTATGGCATTAAAAGAAGGTCATCGCTTATCAATACACAAAGAATAGATCACCTGTACCAGGACCCGCATGAAAAAAACGTGCGTTTCCAGCTGCATTATGGTGATATGACAGACAGCACCAACCTCATCAGGATAATACAGGAAACACAGCCGGATGAAATTTATAACCTGGCAGCCATGAGCCATGTAAAAGTGAGCTTTGATGAGCCGGAATATACGGCCAATGCAGATGGTATCGGCACGTTGCGCCTGCTGGAAGCGATACGGATTTTGGGTTTAGAAAAAAAGACACGTATCTACCAGGCAAGCACCTCCGAATTGTATGGCCTGGTGCAGGCAGTGCCGCAGAGCGAGGCCACACCTTTTTATCCACGAAGCCCTTATGCAGTGGCAAAGCTGTATGCGTACTGGATTACAGTGAACTACCGGGAAGCTTATGGCATGTATGCCTGCAACGGCATCCTTTTTAACCATGAAAGCCCCCTGCGTGGAGAAACATTTGTTACAAGAAAGATTACCCGTGCAGTGGCTGCGATTGTAAAAGGCAAGCAGGATAAAATGTATATGGGTAACCTGGATGCAAAGCGTGACTGGGGCCATGCCAAAGATTACGTGGAGGCCATGTGGCTTATTTTGCAGCAGGACAAGCCGGAAGATTTTGTCATTGCCACCGGCACTACCACCACGGTAAGGGATTTTATCAAAATGGCTTTTGCAGAAACCGGCATTGAGCTGGAGTTTACCGGCACCGGCATCAAAGAAAAAGGCATTGTAAAATCATGCAGCAACCCGGCATACTCGTTACCGTTAGGCACAGAAGTGGTGGCTGTGGATCCTGAATATTTCAGGCCTACAGAAGTAGACCTGCTGATAGGCGATGCTACCAAGGCAAAAACAAAACTGGGCTGGAAACCTAAATATGACCTGGCCGGTTTGGTGAAAGAGATGGTGGCAAGGGATATTGAGCAGGCGTAAAAAATTATTTTATTGTTATTAAAAAAGCTGCGTTATAACGCAGCTTTTTTAATATTGCCAAATTTGCCATTACCCGCTACTTTACCTATCTTTCTTTAATAAATTTCCTGCGTATGAGCCATAAAATATTTCTTCCCCTCACTGCTGCAGTTTTCTGCATCGCGGTTGGATCCCGGTTTACAGGTAAGCATCCCGCTGCACCGCTGCAAAAAATTTCAAGGGAAGATTTGTATAAAACAAGAACAGTGTATGGCTGCTCACCCGACTGGAATGAAATAAACACCGACAGCCTTGCTGCCGGCATCAGTGTGCTGCCGGGCTGGGGCAATTACCGCTGGAATATCAATACCAAAAACGACAGCGCCAATTTTTATTTCAACCAGGGCATTAACCTGTATTATGCTTTCCATATTATTGAATCAATGGCATCGTTTAAGAAAGCACAGCAGTTTGATGATAAAAATGCAATGATATACTGGGGGCAGGCACTGGCCTACGGGCCTAATATCAATGACTTTGAGTATGCTGCCACGCCGGATGCTTATGCTGCAATACAAAAAGCGGTATCCCTGCAAGAAAAATGCACAGCAAAAGAAAAAGCATTGATCGGCGCCATGGCCGCACGGTACAGCAATGACAGTACAACCAGCAGGGAATTGCTTAACCAACAATATACGGGTGCAATGCAGGCATCTTACACTAAGTTTTCAGCAGATGCAGACCTAGCGGCATTGTATGCAGACGCCATGATGTGCTCACTTTTTCTTCCGTAAAAAGGAGTGAGATCGTCCACCAG
>JBEHYP010000085.1:0-16701 GCA_048498115.1 Bacteroidota bacterium
GGCCCAGCCAAATTTTTTCAATGCATCTGCCGCCGGTATTTTTTTGCCGCCATGGTTCACTTCGCCCAGGCCTATCAGCGGCAGGCTTAAGTGGCTCAGCGGCGCCAGGTCGCCCGAAGCGCCAAGAGAGCCCTGTGTGTAGATCACCGGCAGCATATCGCTGTTGTACATATCTGCCAGGCGCTGCACTGTAGCTGCCTGCACACCGGAGTGGCCGTAGCTCAGCGATTTTATTTTCAGCGCCAGCATCAGTTTTACAATCTCAGCAGGCACTTCCTCCCCCATCCCGCAGGCGTGTGATTTTAAAAGATTGCTCTGCAGCTCTTCCAGCTGGTTTTTATTGATGGGTACATTTTGCAGGTAGCCAAAGCCGGTATTGATGCCGTAAAACAGTTCATTGCCGCTCTCTATCTTTTTATCCAGGTAACTGCGGCAATCTTCTATTTTTTTATAGGCAGCAGTCGTAACCTGCACAGACTGAGCAGTTGACAAAAGTTTTTTTATTTCTTCAAAGCCGGTGTGGCTGTCATCTAAAAGCAGGTGTTGGTGGCCCATATAAATTGCAATCCTGTGAAGTTTGTTGTTGTGGTTGCCAAAAGTAAGGGAAATAATGCCATTGGCAATTCCGGCCGGCATACAGGAGAGTTTCAGCTAACTTTGGCAGCCAAATACGGGTTTAAAAAGATTATTTATGAAGGTCTTGCTTTTAGGGGCTACAGGGCGAACAGGCATCCATGTGCTGGAAACACTTTTACAGGAAGGCCACAGTGTGAATGCTGTAGTGCGTGATAAATCAAAGATCAAGACCCGGCCCGGCACATTAACAATATTTGAAGGCAATGCATCAGATCCGGGCACACTACGGCCTGCTATGCAGGGCTGCGAAGCAATCATAAGTGTTTTAAATATCTCGAGGACTTCAGATTTTCCCTGGGCAAAACTAAGAACGCCAACAACTTTTTTGTCAGACAGCATGGCTGCAATTATCAATACGGCGGATGAATTTTCAATTAAAAAGATAATTGGCTGTTCGGCCTGGGGCGTGCATGAAACAAAGAAAGACATACCCGGCTGGTTCCGGTGGATCATCAACAACAGCAATGTAGGGATTGCCTATAAAGATCATGAAAGGCAGGAGGAACTGCTGCGCCATTCAAAGTTTGATTATACCATCGTGAGGCCTGTTGGGCTGACAAATTCCGGTAAACAGCAGGCAATAAGGGAAACAGTAAATAATATTCCCAGGCCTGCACTTATCATCAGCAGGAAATCGGTGGCAAAGTTTATTGCCCGGCAACTGGAAGACAACACTTACACACGAAAGGCAGTGACCATATCCCGGCAATAAAAACTGCTTACGCTGCATCACTGGTGCTAATCCTATGAGGAAATAGCAAACTCATTTTGACTAATCTTGCACTCATATAAACATATTCTGCATTTCTTCAAAATTGAACCTGTAAATTAGCCGGATGAAAAAACCAGCTAAAGCATTTTATTTACGCTATTTTAGCGTGCAGCATCCTGTTTATTATTTGGTAGCAGATTTTATTCAGCTGAATCATTTTAAATTTAACCCCGTTAATTTTTAAAGACAAAAACATAGTGAACACAAATATTGTTGACAATTATTCAGCACTCAGGGTACGCCTGTTTTTTTTACCGGTATTTTTGCTAATCACGATTGTCGCCTTTCTGTATAGCCGGGATGCTTTACGTGTTAATGAATATATACAAATTCAAAAAAGCGGCTTCCTTTCTATCAACTATAACCTGAGCCAATATCCCAACCTCCAATGTAATCTTACCCAATTAGGAGATGCGCTGATTTTTTTGTCGTTTTTAAGCATTTTCATTATATATGCGCCAAAAATCTGGGAGTCTTTAATACCAGCCTTGCTGGTTTCTGTGCTGTTTTCAACTTCGCTAAAAACAATGTTTGCAGTACCACGACCTGCAGCGGTGTTTGATAACAATAGTTTTGTTATCATCGGGAAAACATTGCCTGGCCATTCCAGCCTGCCTTCCGGGCATTCAATCACAATCTTTACTTTACTTACAGTTCTGCTGTTTGCATTTATGCCCAAAAAGCTACAATATAAAATTACGTGGTCCCTTTTCGTAGTTATTACAGGGTTGGTACTTGCGTTTACAAGAGTAGGTGTAGGGGCACATTACCCGATTGATGTGATAGTAGGCGGCATTGTCGGGTATATTTCGGGGCTTGCAGGTATCTTTATCAGCCGGGAGTACCCTGTTTGCACCTGGGTTAACAGTAAAAAATGCTACCCGTTTTTTATTTTACTGTTTTTCGTTTGCTGTATTTTATTAATCAGCAAAATAATTGATGAAAATTTGATAATTTTTTACCTGGCATTTGCCAGCCTGGGTTTTTCTCTCTATAAAATTATTACTGTCTATGCTAAAAAATAATATAACGGTCACCCGGTTTGCTTTATTAATGAGCTTCCTGAATTTTATATTATTTCATTTCCCATTTTACACTTTTGTCTTTAACAACGTTGATTATAAAAGCCTGAACGGCGTTGTTATTATTACCAGCCTGGTAATCCTGATGCTGCTTGTAAATGCCTTTGTTTTTTACCTGCTGTTTTTTCTTTCACGCTTTGCTGGAAAATTTTTACTGGCGCTGTTTTTTATTGCCAATGCAATTGCCGTTTACTTTATTAACACCTACAATGTCATAGTAGATGAAAGCATGATTGGCAATGTGCTCAATACTAATTATGAAGAGTCCAGCAGCTTTTTTTCTGTCAAACTGGTTATATATATAATCCTGTTTGGTGTCATTCCCTGCATTTACATAATTAAAGCTAAAATAATAAATGTGGCATTGAAGAAATTTTTACTTACTTCTTCACTTGCTTTATTGCTCATCATCATTCTGGCATATGCTAATGCAAGCAATTGGTTATGGATTGATAAAAATTCAAAACAATTAGGCGGCCTTGCAATGCCCTGGTCTTACTCAGTAAATACCTCGCTTTTTTACATTCATGAATACCAAAAAAATAAAAAAGAGATTTTATTGCCGGATGCTGTAATAAAAGATAATGAGAAATCAGTGGTAGTTTTAGTCATAGGCGAATCTGCAAGAAGGCAAAATTTTTCTTTATATGGTTACCAGAGAAACACGAACCCGCTGCTTTCCCAAACGCAGAACTTATATCATTTTGACGCCGCTTCCTGCGCCACTTACACTACTGCGGGCGTAAAGTGCATTTTAGAGCATACCAATACCGATGATCTATATGAAATTTTACCCAATTACTTATACAGGAACAATGTAGAGGTGATTTGGAGAACCACCAACTGGGGAGAACCGCCGGTACATATTAAAAATTATGAAACAGGAGAACAATTAGCACCGGGTTGCAAAGGCAATGGGTGCAGTTACGATGAAGTTCTTTTGAGTGGGCTAAAAGAACAAATATTGGCCAGTAAAAAAAATAAAATATTCGTTGTGCTGCACACAAGTACAAGCCACGGGCCTGCATACAGCAAGAAATACCCGGCTCAATTTGAAACTTTTAAACCTGTTTGCAATAGCGTTGAATTAGGAAATTGCTCTAAAGAAGAATTAATCAATGCGTACGATAACACCATCGTTTACACAGATTATATCCTGCACAGTGTAATTGAAGATTTAAAACAACTGAAAGAATACAAGAGTACAATGCTTTTTGTTTCAGACCATGGAGAATCCCTGGGAGAAAAAAACCTGTATATGCATGGATTGCCTTTAAGCATTGCCCCCAAAGAACAATATGAAATTCCTTTTATAGTTTGGTTATCCGACAGTACAAAACAACTTAAGCCCAACAAAACATTATCTCAAAACCATGTATTTCATAGTGTTCTAAGTTTCCTGAACATACAAAGCCCTGTTTATGACGAGAAAATGAATATTTTTAAATAATTGCACTAAAACAGGGCCTGCCTTTAAAAACTGCAATCGGCGCAGGTTTGATAATTGCAGGGACTTTGGTAATGATTGTAAAATAACCGGCACTATACAGCGAGATTTTTCTATAAGCCTGTCTTTTCTTTTGTATAAAGTAAAAATACATTGCCCGAATGAAAAAGGCGCTATTGGCTACTTACAGCGATTCCAAAAATTTTATCAAATCGCTCCTGTCGGCAGCGCTCATACCGGCTACCTGTTTTTTTGAAGCTTCCGCTTCTCCCCCATGCCACATAACTGCTTCCAGCAGGTTCCGGGCACGGCCATCATGCAAAAAATTACTGTGGCCGTTCACCTTTTGTGTAAGGCCAATGCCCCAGAGCGGCGCTGTGCGCCATTCATTGCCATCCGCTTTAAAATCGGGGCGGTTGTCTGCCAGCGCAGGCCCCATATCATGCAAAAGCAAATCGGTATAAGGATGTATAAGCTGGTTGCTCACAGCAGGAAAAGATACATCTACGGCAGTATGCTGGTCGGGTATATGGCATTTGTTGCAGCCTGCCTGCATGAACAGGGCTTTCCCATTCTTTACATTCACGCTGGTGACGTTCCGCCTTGCGGGCACCGCCAGTGTCCGCACATAAAAATGGGCGGCATACAAAAGGCTGTCGGATAATTCAGGATCATCGCCCCTGTTATCGTATTGCGGCTGGCCAAAGCTGTTTTCCTGCGGCAGCAAAGAAGTGGTAATGCCAATATCTTCATTATAGGCAGTAGCCACCTGCTGCAGCAAATTGGGCTGGTTGGCCTTCCAGCCAAAACGGCCGAGCGTGGCAGATTTGGTCAGCCGGTTCCATACATAATTGGGCTTGCCGCTGATGCCGTCCCCGTCCTTATCATTTTCATCAGCCCTTGCCAGTATATCGGCATCGCTGATGGCTTCCAGCAAACCAAGCCCGAATACAGGCGCCGCCACCCGCGGGGACAGCATGGCATTGGCAGGAAACGAAGTATAGGTATTGTAAATAGTGTAAGTGGGAAAACGCAGGCTGTAAGTGCCGCCATCCCGAAAAGAAAACGTTTGCTCCGTATAGCTTACCGATACATCTGCTTCTTTTGCTACATTGTAAATAGCCCTGTTCTGCAATTGCGCCCCGTAGCCGGGCACCGGGTTGGGGCCGCCATATATATCCTGCCCCGGGATGCTGATCCTGAACAGCGTGGAAACAGAAGTGTCCCCGATGCCGGGCACTTTGCCCCTGCCATCGGAAATATGGCAGGAAGCGCAGGACACATTATTGAACAAAGGCCCCCTGCCGGGATTCAGCGGCGAAGGCGCTGAAACAAAGGTGGCGCCAAACTGCACATCACCCACTTCATGCACACGTTCAAGGTTTTCGGGCAATACAGGAAACACGTTACTGAAAGCGCCGCTGTTTTCATTAAAAACAGTTTGCTGCCCGCCGCTCAGCAATTCGCTATTGAGGTCATTATAGCTCTCATCAAATTTTGAACAGCCAATCACCGCAACAGCCACTGCCGCACACAGCAGGCCGCAAACTTTAAATGTCTTGGGTACATGCATAATTCTATTGAGCGTATTGCTGCAGGAATGGTTTTAAGCCGGTTTCAATTGTTGCCGCCAGGTCATTAATCTTGGCCATGGCTGTCTGCACCTGCGTTTGCTGGGTGCTGATGGCTTCCCCAAACGGAGCGGTAATGGCCTGCAATGCATTAATAGCGGCAGCATGTTTTGTTTTTATATCGTTGTCAAGCGAAAGGTTGTAATTGCGTACCAGGTCTTCTATCCCTTTGCCGTCAGCAGTAAATTTTCCCTGGTAAATTTTCAGGATGCCCTGTATATTATTGGTAAAATCAATGATGGAATTTTTTGCGAACGGGCTTTCCTCCTGGCTGGGGTCCTGTGCATCAAACGGGTCTTTCATTTTGCCATTGGCTACTTCATCGCAAATGCCTGCCATTGCGTCCACTATTTCAATATAGGCAGATTGCAAAGAAGGATAAGTGCCGTTGCCTGTAGTGCCGGCTGTTTTTAAAGTATTGGCATAGCCACCGCTTGTCCAGCTGTCCCTAACCTGTTCTGACAGCTGCTTAAGGTTAAGTGTAAGCGCTGTTAAATATTCCTTTTCACGGGAAGTAAAAGAAGCGGCCGTTTTATTGCCGTCCTGTCCCCACAGCAAATATTCAATAGGATGAAAGCCTTTTAAATCGTCTGCAAGGCCGTTAATGTAATCTTCAGTAAATGCATTGCCGCCGGTAAGCTGTGCATCCAGCGCATTAAAATCAACAGGCCATGTATCTATCCTCGGGTCAATGTCATCAGCTTCCACGGGGCCAAACAGCCAGCCTTCCGTTTGTTCCCAGGTAGTGCGGATGTCTTTCCATGCCTGCTGAGCAGCAGACAGGTTGGCATCGTTGGTAGTAGCAACAAGATTGTTTACAGCAGTGGAAAGCGCCGTGGCTTTGGCAAACATATCTTCATAGCCCGGGGTGATAACCGTGGTGGCCGCATCATTCAAAATATCTTTTTTAAGCTGGGCCACATCGGTGGTATTGTTATTATCATCTTTGCTGCAGGAAGTAAGCAGTGCAGTGCCCGACAGGAACAGTGATGCAATAATTACGCTTCTTTTCATTTTTGTATTGATTTATGTTAATTGTATAATGATGTTTTCTTTGTCCACGAAAGTTTTGAATTGTTTGAGGGGCCTTAGCGCCGGCTCTCTCAGTACGTTTCCGTCAAAATCAAACATGCTGCCGTGGGCGGGGCAAACAAGCTTTTTTCCTGCTACCGAAAGCTCTATGCCTTCGTGTGTGCACAGCATGTAGATGGCTTTGTAGCCCTCTTCCTTCTTCACAAGTAATATGTCGCTTTCAAGTGCCTTATTCCGCACCAAAACGAAATTGTTATTTTGCGAAAACGAAGACAGCGGTACGGCTATCCTGTTTTCAGCAACTTCCGGTTTTACGATGAGCGGTGCACTGGTGCCGCATGATTCCATAAGGGCACCGGCGGCCATTAATCCCATGCACGCAAAACAACCCTGCTGTATGAATTTTCTTCTCTGCATCTTAAAAATTATAGGCTATGCCCAGGTCAATAAAACCATTGTTTTTAAAATAAGGTACCAGTTGCGGGAAAGGCGTAATCACAAGGGCAGGGTTAGGATCTCCCGTGATGCGCCTTACATAATCTGCCTTTACGGCCACCCCTTTAACGGGCTTGAACGTGATGCCGCCTACAAAATATTTTTCTACATCCGCACTATTATTAATGCCATTGGACGGCACTTTTGCATTAAGGTCTATATATTCAAACCGGCCAAAAGCCCATAGAGATTTTGCACCACTGTATTTTGTAAACAGCAAATCGTAAGCTGCTTCTGCATAAGCGCCATAAATTGCTTCAGGCGTATTGTTGGCATAAGCCTTATTAATATTGGATGCATTGGGGATAGAAATGCCTGAAGCCAGCAACCTTATGTTCCAGGCATTTTTGGAATATTGTGCATTAAAATCACCAATCAAAACAGGGTTGCCAAAAGGCCCGCTGTTGAGCTGGAGGCTGTCTGCCACCCGTTTTTCTGCAGCCGTGCTGCCCCCTGCATAAGCAGACAACTGGAACCTGAAGTCTTTAAAGTACTACAGCAAAGAACCTGAAGCACCAAGGCCAAGCCCGGTGGCTGCAGCGCCCAGTTGGCGGCCATTCCTGATACCGCTGCCATTAACAAATAAACCTGAATTAAGCCCGTTGGTAATAGCAAGGCTGTAATTGAGCCCTGGAAATTTCCTGATAGTTCCATAAAGCCCCACGCCTACTTCCCTCCAGGTAGAAGGTATTACAAACTGTTCTGCAAAAGGCCTGTCCACGCCATTAAAGGTGGTGGGCAAATGGTTTTCATTAATGAACCCGATGCGGGGGATAAACAGTCCTGCAACAATATAGGTAGCAGGCCTCAGGTTGAATTTAATAAAAGCCTGCTCCATGCTGATGCTGCCTTTGCCGGCACTGCCTTCATCGCCGGACTGCCCTGCCACCAACGCATCTTCCAGTTCCAGTTCGGTAAAAAGTGAAATTTGTTTATTGAACTTATGCCCTACAAATAATACCACCCTTGAAAGGGAAGCTTCGGCATTTTTTCGTTTGGTATCTATAGTATAACGGGCCTCCCCATAGCCGGACAATACCGTGGCCTGGTCTTTTGGCACCAGCCCGGCATGCAATGAATCTTCAGCAGTAAGCACCTGGGCTTTAAGGTAAAGTACGGGTAAAAGCAGGATAAAAGCAGCAAGGGCAATGACCCTTTTCAAGTGTTGGAGCATATTTTATACGTAAAAAATGATTGGCGGCAAAGGTCATGGTTTAAGGGGGGCTGCACTTTCAATATTGGGAAATCTTGTTACTATTTTTGGTATTTTAGTATGGCCTGCCTCCGGCAAATGCACTACCTTGTCAAAAAAAATACATATGAAAGCTGCCATAAAAACCATCATTCTTTTCTTTTTCATATCCCCCTGCCTCATGGCCTTAAAAGCCCAGCAGGTAAAGCTCCTGACCTCCAACGATACAACTTCGCTGCGGGGGCTGAGCGTGGTAAGCGACAGGGTGATTTGGGTAAGCGGCAGTAACGGCACCGTTGGCAGGAGCCTCGACAGCGGTAACACCTGGAAATGGATAACGATAAAAGGCTTTGAAAAAAATGATTTCAGGGATATTGAGGGGTTTGATGAAACTACGGCCGTGATAATGGCTATTGGTGAGCCGGCCTATATTTTAAGAACTGCCGATGCCGGCGAAACCTGGAAGGTGGTATATGAAAACAACAGCCCGGGCATGTTCCTGGATGCAATGGAGTTCTGGAATGAAACCAGCGGCATTGTAGTGGGCGACCCCGTCAATAATAAAATTTTTATTGCAAGAAGCTTTGACGGCGGCATGCACTGGCGCACATTGCCCACAGCTAATTATCCGGTGGCAGAGGCCGGCGAAGCCATGTTTGCCTCCAGCGGTACTAACGTAAGAAAGCTTAACCAGCAGGAAGCGGTATTTGTAACAGGCGGAAGCAAAAGCCGGCTTTTTATCAGGGACAAAAAAACAGAGCTGCCTGTCCTGCAGGGAAAAGAAAGCGCCGGGGCCAATTCTGTTGCGGTTAAAAACCACAAAATCATTATTACCGTAGGCGGCGATTATACCGATAAAGACAATACAGAAAAAAACTGCGCCATCAGCCGGAACGGCGGAAACAGTTTTACGGCACCTGCCACCTCACCACACGGCTACCGCAGTTGCGTGGAGTATATTGACAGGAACAACTGGATATGCTGCGGCCTTAATGGCGTTGACTTCAGCAAAGATGATGGCAACACCTGGCAATGGATAAGCAAAGAAAGCTTTCATGTATGCCGCAAAGCAAAAGATGGCAAAACCGTTTTTTTAGCAGGCGCTGGGGGAAAGATCGGAAAGTTAGTGAATGAGTAATTAACTGCGTTACTCGTTATTTGTTGCTCGCTTTTCGTTCCTTCAAATTCAAACTTCATCCGGAAAAGAAAGTGCTGACAAACTGAAAATACCAACGGGCAACAAGAAACGAGAAACAATTACTTCTTAAACATAAAATACACAGCCGCCAGCAAAAAGATAAAGCTTACCAGGTATTTCCATTGAAAAGGTTCTTTCAGGTACAATACTGCAAATACAGAAAACACTACCAGCGTTATTACTTCCTGCACTATTTTTAGCTGGAAGCCGTTTGCCCCGCTCATGAAGCCAAACCTGTTGGCAGGCACCATCAGGCAATATTCAAAAAATGCAATGCCCCAGCTTGCAATGATGGCTTTCCATAAGGGCACATCCGTCTGCCGCAGGTGGCCATACCATGCTACCGTCATAAAAATATTTGAAAACAAAAGGAGCAGTATCGTTCTTATCATACGTTTTTATTTGAGACAAAGCTACTGAACAGGATAACGATAATGCACCAGTTTCAAAATCCGGGTAAATGATTATTACCCAAAGACTAAGTCGCTAAACATTTAAATTCCTTTGCGTCTTTGCGCCCCTGCGGTAAAATTCAAATACATTACAATATTGCTTTGGCATGATTTTGGGAAACGGGGGCTTGTCCACCACATGGTGATAACTGTTTTATCAAAGTTCTGCTGCAGTTTAATACATTTACAAAAACAAATTAATATCCCATTAATAACCTAAAATCTTACAACGATGGCATTTGAAAATTTTCCTTCTGCAACTTCTGCTCCCCCACCTCCGCCGGAATCGCCCAAAACAGACTGGCGTTTCTTTTTAACTATCGGTTTGGTGATAGCATTGCTGGGCACCTGGGGCTATATTATCTGGGATAAAAGCAAACAAAAAGAGAACAACCAGCGGCAGGCTACCCTGTATTCTTCCGTAGTGGCTGAAAAAGATACTTTAAAAAGCCTGCTGGACGAGGCCACTATGCGCTATGACCAGCTGAAAACCGCCAATGCACAAAAAGACAGCACCATCAATGCCAAAGACAGGGAAATAGCAGCAAAAAAAGCAAGGATCGCCGCTATACTGTCTGATAAAAACGCTACTGCCAAAGACCTGGCAGATGCAAGGGCCATGATTACGTCTCTCAATGCAGAAATAGATTCATACAAGCAACAGATAGAAACACTGAAAGGCGAAAACCTGGCGCTTACCAAGGAAAAAGAAGAAATTACGGAGGAACGCAACACTGTGCAGAAAAATTATGATTCGGCCAAATCGGTTATCCGCCAGCGTGAGGATATCATTGACGTAGGCTCCACCCTTCATGCATCCGGCTTTAATATCGTAGGCATTGAAGAAAAGAAGGGCGGCAAGGAAAAAGAAACCACTAAAGCCAAACGCACAGACAAGCTGCGGATTTCTTTTAATATTGACGAAAACAGGATTGCCACATCCGGCGTAAAGCAATTGTATATTACTATTACCGGTCCCGATGGCAAACCCATAGCCGTGGAAGCGCTTGGCTCCGGCATGTTCACTACCAGGGAAGAAGGCGAAAAAATATATACCCAAAAAGTACAGGTGAATTATACACAGGGCCAGAAACAAACCGTAAGCTTTGACTGGAAACAAAATACAGACTTTGCCGTAGGCAACTATAAAATTGAAGTGTACCACAATGGGTTTAAGATTGGCGAAGGCGTGGCAGTATTGAAAAAAGCGGGGCTGTTTGGATAGTAAACTACTTACAGTATTCAATAAAAGACACCCTTTTAAGGGCGTTTTTTATTACAAAACTTTTTTACTGAATATTGTGCAATAGCAGCGCCTGCAGGGCATTTGCTATGATATTATTTCCCAGGGTTCAACCGGGCCGGGAACAATTTTAAAGACGGGATGCGTTTCAATATTACCAGTTTTCTTTATGGCATTATACTGTTTTATATCCCTTGCCTTTAGCTTTTTGAGCAAATGTTCAAATTCATACTGGATTTGCTTATCTGTCACCGTCAATAATTGAACACTGTAAGTTTTTTTGAATTTAGCGCTGTCAAAATTATATTCTCTCTCCTTTGCTTCCTTATACACTTCGTGCAGGTATTGGTTGATTGCCTGCACAGGTTTACTACAGGCTTTAAACCTGTCTAGCTGCGGGTGGTTCCGGTACCCCGTGGTTTTGCCTTCCAGCACATGCAGGGCCAAAAGTGTTTCCCTCCAGAGTGCAACCAGGCCTTTTGCGTCAAGATATTTAGGGTGCAGTGACCATATTCTCATAATAAGATAAGAAAGATTTTATTGAAAAAATATTGAGCCAGGTCTGTTTTAAATGCAGAACATAGCAAAATAAATACTTTCAAGGGCTTTTAGTTCTGGTAATAAAGAATTTATATGCATCATAAAACGCAACATATTTTGCATTCCCATATCTTAGCCGTAAATGTGATAAATTACAATAAAAAGCGAATATCAGGATACTATTTAACAGTAGTAGCCGTTTTTGCTTAAAAATCATTTATATTTAGCTAAATAACGGGAAGAATACGTGAGTACCCCGATGAAAAACCACCCTTCAATATACAAACCGGTGCAGGACACTACTGCTGTCGGGATACATAGTATCCTGTTGGTGCTTATTTTGCTTTCTTTTGCGTCCTGTAAAAACGGAAATGGAAACATTGCCAAACGAAAGGTAGAGATAAAAAAAGAAAACGGGCATTACAGGTTTTACAAAAACGGCACTCCCATTTTTGTTAAAGGCGCTGTAGGCCATACCCATCTTGCGGAGCTGGCCGCCTGTGGTGGCAATACCATCCTGCTGTGGGATACATCGCTTTTTGACAAAGTGCTGGATGAAGCACAGCAATACAATATACAGGTAATTGCCGGGCTTGATGTGCCCAGCGGCAATGAAACAGGCTATTACAAAAATGAAAAAGTTGTACAGCAGCTTTTTACGAGCTACAGGGCCATTGTAAACCGCTATAAAAACCACCCGGCATTGCTGGCCTGGGGGCTCGGGAATGAACTGCAGATGCCGGTATCTGATAACTCCTCGGGGTTTTACAAAACGTACAACCGTTTTTTAAAAATGATCCATACGGATGATCCCGACCATCCCGTAACCACCACCATCATTAATTATTCAAAGCAGAGTATTTTAAACATACGGTGGAAAATAAGAGACCTGGATTTTATTTCAATAAATACATATAACAAGCTGAAAGAGATGCGCAAAAGCCTGTTATTTTTAAGCTGGCTTTGGAATGGCCCCTGCCTTGTATCGGAATGGTCGCCCAATGGCGGATGGGAGTCTGAAGTAACCGTATGGGAAGCGCCGATTGAAAACACCAGCACCAAAAAAGCAGAACAGTATTATGATTTTTATAAAAACTATATGCCCACAGAAAATTCCCGTTTTTTAGGTTCACTGGCATTTTACTGGGGCAACCGCCACGAATATACTCACACGTGGTACAGTATTTTTGATGAAACCGGTCATCCGACAGAGGTAGAAGAAGCCCTGGCCGATAGCTGGAGAGGAAGCCCTGCGGAGCACCAGTCGGTGAAAATAAAGTATATGATGATAGACAATATGGGTGCCAGGGATAATATCATTCTCAGCCCCGGCTCCCGCCACATGGCCCGCCTGCTGCTGGCCCCGGGCCAGTCGCCGGACAGCCTTCGCTATTCATGGGAAATAATGAAAGAAGACTGGGTGAACTGGGGGCACACCTGGAACTATTTTAAAAAACCAACAGCAGAGCAAAGCCTGATAGCAGACAGCACCCTGCAGAACGCACCGTTTATTTGCCCCGCAAAAGAAGGGCCTTACAGGATATTCATCAATGTGTATAATAACAAAGGATATTGCACTACGGCCAATACGCCGTTTTATGTAGTAAATAATGAATTTTAAATCGGCCCCCATACAACCACCCACCCGGAAGGAAAGATTTGCCCTGCGGGCAATGATTATAATCGGCTATCTTTCCGTAGGCTTTTTCTTATATACACTGCTGCAGGAACGCAATGTCGGTTACCCTTCGCTATGGACACTGCTGATAATAACCATTGGGTATTCCTGCCTTAAATACATGCACGAATGGTACCATTACTTTTCAATATCGGTAACTCCCAGGCCCGAGCCTACCAGAATTTATACAGTGGATGTGCTTACTACCTACTGTGCAGGCGAACCTTTTGATATGCTGGAGCAAACGCTTACAGCCATGCAGCATATGACCTATCCCCACACCAGCTGGTGTTGTGATGAAGCTGATGACCCGGATGTAAAAGCATTGTGCGGGCGGCTGGGCGTAAGGCATGTAACAAGAACAATTAAGATAAATGCAAAAGCAGGCAATATCAATAATGCGCTGAAACAGGCCACCGGTGAGCTTTGCGTGGTGCTGGATCCTGATCATGTGCCGGCACCGGATTTTTTAGAAGCCGTTGTGGGATATTTTGAAGATCCCAAAGTGGGTTATGTACAGGTGGTGCAGGCCTATTACAACCAAAAGGAAAGCCTGGTAGCCAAGGGCGCTGCCCAGCAAACCTACCAGTTTTACGGCCCCATGATGATGTGCATGAATACTTATGGAACAGTACAGGCCATCGGCGCCAACTGCACATTCAGAAGGGCAGCGCTGGATTCCATCGGAGGCCATGCGGCAGGGCTTTCGGAAGATATGCACACAGCCATGCAATTGCATGCCAGGGGATGGACATCGGTGTACCTGCCTTCTATACTTACAAGGGGTCTGGTGCCTGCCACCTTATCATCCTATTACAAGCAACAGTTAAAATGGTCAAGGGGCACATGGGAACTGCTGCTGGTAACTTATCCAAAGCTTTTTTCAAAATTTACATGGCGGCAAAAAATACATTACGGCCTGCTGCCTTTTCATTATCTCTGCGGCATCATTTTCTTTATCAGTTTTTTAATTCCCGTTATTTCCCTCTTTACCGGGTTCATCCCGCTAAAGATGGATATCATCGGTTTTGCCCTGGCATCATTTCCCATGATAGCTATGTCGGTGCTGATAAGGCACTATGTGCAAAAATGGGTGGCTGAAGAAAGAGAACGGGGCTTTCATGTAGTAGGCGGCATATTGCAGATAGGCGCATGGTGGGTGCATTCCATCGGGTTTATTTACACCCTGCTGCGGAAAAAAGTACCATACATCCCCACGCCAAAAAATGATAATGATCCGCTGCCGCTGATACTGAATGTGCCCAATATTATTATTGCAGCGGTATCGTTTACCGCCATTGTATATGGCTTTACCAGGAACTATAACCCTTACACGCTTTTTATGGCAGCGTTTGCATTTATGCAGGTGCTGTTTATGTGCTTTATATTTTCCATTTCGGGCTATGCCCGGCAGGACAGCAGGATGAGTGCCATGGCATTTAAGATAAGGCAAAAAACCTGGCTTATCGTGCAGACGCACAGCTTCCTGAGAAAATATTCTGTGCCTTTGGCGGTTGCAGTGTTGTGCATCTTTGTTTTCAGCTACAGGAAAATGCAGCAGTTGCCTACTTTTCTTCCGGAGCCATTGCCGGGCCTTGAAGTGTTTTACAAAGGCATTTACCAGCCTGCAGACAGCAGCGGTAATACATCCATCAGCAGTATACTGAAGCAGCACAGCAATGCTTCCGTCATCACGTTCAGGCTATCATCCGGTAATGACAGCCGCACCGGCATACCGGCAGACAGCCTGCAGCTGGCTTATAAAAACAATGCCATGCCCCTGCTGGTATGGAAACCGTTTGAAAACAATGCTGCTATAGCCACGGTTGATGATAAGCTGATGCAGGATATCAGCAACGGCAAATATGATTCAGCATTTGTTGCATTCGCAAGGCAAATAGTCATGCTGAAAAAACCGGTATTCCTTAACTTATCTTTTGAAAGAGATAATCAAAGCATAGCTGATTCATTACAGCCGCAATATTTTATCAGCGCCTGGCAGCATATACACGATGTAATAACCAATGCAGGCGCCGACAGGGCCATCTGGGTTTGGGAACATTGGGGACTGAATAATCTTGAAAGTTATTTCCCGGGGAAAAATTATGCAGACTGGCTGGGCGTAAA
Organism: Bacteroidota bacterium; assembly: GCA_048498115.1. GTDB lineage: Bacteria > Bacteroidota > Bacteroidia > Chitinophagales > Chitinophagaceae > Ferruginibacter. The sequence continues at coordinate 15,526 of JBEHYP010000085.1, forward strand.
AATATTTGACAACAGCAGGATAACCAATGATACAGACAAACAGGGTTTTTATTCATTATACCATCCTTATCACAGGTTGCCGCTTTTTAAGGCAGGCATACCCGTGGTGGTTACAGAAGCAGGCACGCTTGCAGGCAACAGTACATTATGGTGGGAAGTAGCGGAGAATAATATTGATACTGCATTTACAGAAATAAAAACAGTGGTGGCAGTAAACGATCCGCAACATTTTTTGAAGACCAATATAGCTTACACTGCCACTGTAAAAGATTTGTTCCCGAAACTGGTTACCGGCAATTTTGAAAAAGATATAAAGTGTGTGCCCCTCTCCGCTCCTGCTGTAAACAATACTGTACAATACAACCTGCCGGATACATTAAGGGGCATTGTGTATGACAAAGGATATTTCTGGTTCAGGAACAGGCATACCCTTAATAAGCGAACAGTTGAAACAGATATTGCAGAAATAAAAAGCATCGGTGTAAACACTGTTGAAAGAACCATCCCGGGTTTTTATGATAACCTGCTGGACAGGGCTTTGAGAAATAACAACATAAGACAAATTGCAAGGTTTGCCACCATTATCACAACAGAAGATCTGGATAACGAAAAGAAAATGGAAGAGAAAAAAGGACAGGTAATTGAAGCCATCCGTTCAAATCTTGATAAGCAAAACATCATTGCATGGAACCTGGGGGCCGATATTTTATACAATCTGGAAAACCAAAGCTTTAAGCCCGGCAGTTTCTATTACCGCAAAAAATATATCGTGTGGCTCCAGGGTCTTTGCAACAGCATCCGCAGCATTGATAGCACACGGCCTATCATTACCGATCTTAACTGGGACGAAAAAGGAGCAAAGCGTTTAGAGTTTTATAAAAAATATGTGCCGCAGATAAACAAATACATGCTGGTGGCAACAATAAAAAATAAACAGGGCCTGAAAGACAGCCTTCCTCCTCTTGCTGCATGGGGCAAAGTGCCGGTGGAATTATGGGATTCTATCCCTTCCATAAAGAAAGCAGGATTTGTGCCTGCCTGGCAGGATATTGAAAATACTGACTACATATCCCTGAACGGGCTGGTTGACCTGCAAAGGAGAACAACGCCTTATTACAACAAAGTGATTACTACATGGACAGGCAGGGAAATGCCCCCTTCGCCCGTGCCTGACAT
>JBEHYP010000086.1:0-16697 GCA_048498115.1 Bacteroidota bacterium
ATTTAAGGCCGAATACACCAATGCCGGGGAAGTAGAAAACAAAGGCATTGAGCTTTCTCTGGGTGCAGATGTAATAAAATCGAAGAACATTACATGGAGCATTGCAGCCAACTGGAGCAAAAATAATTCTAAGGTATTGTCCCTCGATGAGGGTGTAAACCAGATAGCCATTGAAACCGGTTTTGTGGAGATAGGATCTTATGCCATTGTAGGGCAGCCTTATGGTGTATTCTATGGATCAGACTGGATGCGGAATGCAGACGGCAAAGTATTGGTAAATGAGCAAGGGCAGCCAATAAAAAATCCTGTGCAGGTAAACCTTGGAAATCCCAACCCTGACTGGTTAATGGGTATTTCAAGCAGCTTCTCTTACAAAAATGCCAACCTTTCTTTTTTGTTTGATATACGGCAGGGCGGACTGATATGGGATGGAACCTGGGCCCGCCTTAACCAGTATGGGCTTACTGATGAAAGCGCAGACAGGGAAAGAACTTATGTGGTAGACGGGGTGTATGCCGACAATACCACCAAGCCCGGCCAGCAAAACACCACTCCTGTGCCGGCAGCATATTATTTTACAACCGTTGTAGGTGATGGCGGCGCTTATGCAGTAAAAAATGCCATTGAAGACGGCTCCTGGGTGCGCCTGCGTTCAGCATCCCTTGGTTACCGTTTTGACAAAGTAAAGGTAAAGGCCATCAGCTATATTGATATTTCAGTAACGGGCCGCAATTTATGGCTGCATACGAAATATAAAGGGGTGGATCCTGAAACAAGCCTTACCGGTGCAGGCTCCAATATAGCGGGATATGATTACTTTAATAATCCCGGAACCAAAAGTTATGGCATTGCAGTTAAAGTAGGTTTTTAAAATTAATACACTAAATCATTTATAGATGAAATCCAGTTCAGTTAAACTATTTATGTTCATTACCATTGCCGGGGGGCTTTTATTTGCTGCCTGCAAAAAAGGGAATGAGTATTACGTAAATCCCAATACACCCACAGATGGTACTGTTCAAACATTATTACCTGCCCTCGAAGTATCTACGATCAATGTTTATGAAGGCGACCTTGCAAGGACATCAAACCTGCTGGTGCAGTACCATGCAGGCGTAAGGGAGCAGGCCTCCCAGGTTAATGTATATTCATTACCGGAAAATATGTTTGACAACCAGTGGGGCCAGCTTTACCAGGCAGTGAATACCGGCCGGGTTTTAGTTGGCAAAGCAGCCAGCAGCCCCCGCTACAGGGGCATTGCAAAGGTTTTTCTTGCATTAAACTGGGGACTGCTTACTGATTTTTGGGGTGATATTCCTTATGCAGAAGCAGTACAATGGCCCACCAATAAATTTCCTCACTATGATCCGCAGCAGCAGGTGCTTGACAGCATACAGCAGCTTCTTTCTGATGCTATTGCTGACCTGCAGACAGCCCCGGGCGATAATTTATATATCCCGGCACAGGATGATATTATTTTTAAAGGCGATAATGCTGCATGGATAAGGACTGCATGGACACTGAAAGCCCGTTATTTGAACAGGCTTTCCAATAAGCCAACTTATAATCCCGCTGCTATACTGGATGCTTTGTCCAAGGGGATAAGCAGCAATGCCCAGGATTGCATGGGCAGGCATGGCACGGGAGCTTCGGAAAGCAATCAGTGGTTTGTATTCCAGGCACAAAGAGGATATTACAGGGCTGCCAAACCATTTGTTGATTCTGTTGCATTACGGCCTGCCGACCAGCGTCTTTCAAAATATTTTAGCCCTGTAACAGGCGGAGCGGTTGTTGGGAGCCCGTTGGATGTACCTTCAGCCAACGCTTCTTTATGGGGACCATATCTCAGCGGCAGTATTGATGCATCAACTCCTCTTGTTACAAATTTTGAAGCGTTATTTATAAAGGCAGAAGTGCTTGCCCGCCAGGGAGATATTGCAACTGCAGACACATTGAATAAAGCTATTAAGGCCTCCTGTGCAAAAGTAACCGGGGGTGCTTACGACGGGGCTTCCATCGCTCTTTATACGCCTGCTGCTACAGATATAAACAGGGTAATGTATGAAAAATGGATAGCCATGTTTGGCCAGTGCGAAGCATATAATGATTACCGACGTACAGGATTGCCTGCCCTTGTGCCTAATCCTAATGGGATAACGGAAGGTCATCAAATACCTAAAAGGTACCCTACCCCGGCGGGTGAACGTACTGCTAATCCCAATGCGCCATTGCCATCCATTTTAGCATCGGTTTGGTGGGCAGAATAGGCTGAATAAACTATATTTAAGAGGGCCGCTTCATGTTAATGAAGTGGCCTTTTTGTCTGATAATTTATGCTCTTAACCCTTTGTTTCCCTGTGTTTTATTGTTTATGTTACATAATTTTTAATATTTTGTTAAAAAAAATATAAAGGATATGCAGCAAATCATATATGTTTGCTGTCAACAAAATGTAACCCCTCTTGTCCGAAAAGGGAGTTGCATTATTTTTTATTTTCAATTAAAGCATACTTATGAGAAAAATTGCAATGTTAATGGCAGTACTGCTATTGGGTACTGTGTCCGTGTTTGCACAAACCACCGCAAAAGGAAAGGTGACGGATAAAGACGGGGTGCCTCTTGCCGGTGTTTCTGTAAATGTAAAAGGTTCTGCAACGGGAGGTACCACTACCAAAGCTGATGGTACTTTTGAATTGAACGCTCCGGCCGGTGCTACTTTGGTTTTTACATCTGCCGGCTTTGAGCCCAGGGAGGTTAAAGCTTCTTCCAGCAATCTTAATATTTCATTAGCTCAGGACGTGCGTTCCATGAACGAAGTAGTGGTAACGGCCCTTGGTGTTCAAAGAAAGCCCAAAGAGCTTGGGTATTCTGTTTCTACTATTAATAATAAAACACTGGTTCAGGCAAAGTCTGTAAACATTGCACAAGCCTTAAACGGTAAGGTTTCAGGTCTAAATGTCTCTACAGTTAATAGTGGGGTTACTGAAGATGCAAAGATCAATATAAGAGGCATTCGTTCGCTTACCGGAAACAACAGCCCAATGCTTGTTGTTGACGGATCAGCCACTCCCTTAGGCTACCTTTCTTCTATTCCCCCGGATGATGTTCAAAGTTTGACTGTGTTGAAAAGTGCAGCATCGGCAGCGCTCTATGGCCCGGATGCGGTAAACGGAGTAATTGTAATTACTACTAAGCGAGGCGGAAAAAGACCCATTGTCAATGTTACATCCACTTTTCAAACTACTAAGGTTTCCTTCTTCCCTAAATTACAAGACAGGTTTGGTGCCGGTGCCGGTGAAACTTATGATCAGTATGGAAATTATACTTATGTGCCATACGAAAATCAACAGTACGGGCCTGCATTTGATGGCAGCATGCAAGATATAGGAAAGGCACTTGAAGATGGCTCTATTCAACGCGGGCCTTATGATAATAGTCATTTTAGCGACAGGAAAAAATTCTGGAATACAGGATTTACTTTACAAAATGCTGTTTCTGTTGCCGGAGAAGATTTTTATTTGAGCATTGACCATGCAAAAATTAAAGGCCTTGTACCTGATGATGTTAATAACAGGACAAGCGTTAGGTTCAATGGAGGCAAAAAATATGGCAATTTTTCTGTAGATTATAGCCTTAACTATATCCTTCAAAATATGGATGTTGTTAATGAATCCGGGTTTCAAAATTCATTCCCCGGGGCTTATGATGGCGGTCTGTTTTTCCTTGTACTGCAGACGCCAAGTAACGTTCCTTTGTTAGATTATAAGGACTTGAATAGCAAATACGGGCAGTTTTCTAACTATTATAATGAATATGCTGTAAACCCTTATTGGCTAATTAAAAATATTCGTACTAAAAGCAGGGAAGATAATCTTATCGGAAATATAACTGCCAATTATAAATTTCTGTCTTGGCTTACCGGGACAGTACGCATCAGTTCTAATTTAGACTTTGAGAATTCGAAAAGTACAAATGCCCCTGTAGTTGTTTCTGATTGGGCTGTTGCAAACCGCAACGCTACGCAGTATTCACCCAGGCCCGGAAGCGTATTTGAAGATCAATATACTTCCGCAAGGATTGGGTTGGAATATTTTTTAAGCGGGAATCATGAAATAAATAAAGACTTTGGTGTTAAATATCTTATAGGCGGCTCTGTTCGCCAGGACAGGTCTAAAGATGTTGCCGTTGGTGGAAACAACTTAGTAGTTCCTTTCCTGTACAATGTTTCGGTTAAGAGTGGTGATGCAAATGTACCTTCAGCGATTTCAGGATATAATTATGACATTCAGACAAGGCTTATTTCTGCTTACGGATCTGTCGGTTTTAACTATAAGGATTGGGCCAATGTAGAATTTACCGGAAGAAATGATTGGGATAGCAGGTTAGCGACTAATAACAGGTCTTTCTTTTATCCTGCAGTAAATGCGGCTGTTGTATTATCAGATGCTATCGAGGGATTGCACAATAGAAACTTTTTGTCTTATCTTAAATTAAGAGGCGCTATTTCAAAATCAGGAAACGTTAATTTAGGCGCTTATGCATTGCAGGCAATTTACGCACAACCTTCAGGATTTCCTTATGGGTCAACTGCAGGGTTCTCTGCTGGCAATACAAATCCCAGTAGTGACTTAAAGCCTGAATTTGTAAATACCAAAGAAGTTGGTATTGAGGCTGCTTTCTTAAGAAACAGGGTAAGTTTTGAAGCTACTTACTTTAATCAAAATAACACTAACCAGGTAATTAATATCACCCGTTCAGGAACTACCGGGTACACGACTTTTCTTGCAAATGCCGCAGATTTTAAAAACTATGGTGTTGAAATGGATTTAGGATTGTCTCCCCTTATTAATGTAGGACGCAAGGGCAGGATCGATCTTAAAATTAATGCGACATACAACAACAATAAAGTAACAAATACTCTTGATAGCGCTAATGTTGTTGTAGGTGGTAGTAGCGGGTTTATTCAAAACAGCGTAAGCTCACCTACTATTAGTAATATTGCGGTGGTTGGCATGCCTGCATTTGCGTTTCAGCTTACCGATTATTTGAGAGATCCTGCAACAGGAAAAGTTATAGTAGATCCGATTACCGGTTATCCAACACAAGCACCTGACCAGATAATTAAGGGACGCAGCTTGCCCTTATGGATAGTGGGTATTACCCCATCTTTTAGTATAGGTAATTTTTCAGTTGCTATGACATGGGATTATAAATGGGGACATGATTTCTTCTCCGGGCTTGGCTCTGACGCTGATTTTGCCGGTATTTCTGCCCGTAGTGCTGAATATGGCCGCCAGCGTTTTGTATTCCCTAATTCCGTAATTAATGTTGGAACTGCTGAACATCCTAAATATGTTGACAACACAAGTGTTCAGGTACAGGATGGCAACTCTGGTTTTTGGACAAGTTCTACAGCAAACACAGCTATTGCTACCAATTATTTTGCTAGCGCCACAGCTCTTAGATTGAGGGAATTGAATCTCTCTTATAGTCTTCCGTCAAGTATTCTGGGTAACGGGAAAGTTATAAAGAAAATAACAATCAGCGCTGTTGCTAAAAACCTGTTTTTGTTTGTACCTAAATCAAATCAATGGGGCGATCCGGAGTTTAACTATAGTGCCACCGGTAACACATTTGGTTTAGGAAGTTCATTCCAATCACCGGCTTCAAGGTTATTTGGAGGATCAATTAACATACAGTTCTAATTATTAATTTAAAAAATAATTAAATGAGAAATATAAGTAAGCAAATTCTATTATCAGTAATGCTTGGGGGAATTCTCTTTACAGGGTGTAAAAAGAGTTTTTTGGATATTAATGACAACCCTAACTCTCCAACGGATTTAAATACTACTGCAGAATTAATATTCCCCGCTGCAGCTGAAGGTGTAGGGGCTTTTTCAGTAGGCGCCAGGGCAAGCGGTGCTGGGGCTAAAACAAGTATGCAATGGGCGCAAGACTGGGTAGGTTATATGGCCTCTAATGGGGATTTTGCCAGGGATAACACTGAGACTAGTTATGATATTGATTTCAACTTTAGTAACACATTATTTCTTACCAGGTATAATGTGCTATATGACTTGCACCAGGTAGAGGTAAAAGGAATTGCTGGTGGGGATTATCCTATTGCAGCAGCTTCAATCATCTTATCTGCAAAATCATTTCAGGAGTTAGTGGATTTGTTTGGAGACATTCCTTATACCCAGGCTTTTCAGCCCAATACATATCCAAGACCTGCTTATGATAAAGCACAAGATATTTATGCGAACTTACAAACCAGGCTTGATACAGCTATTGCTTACCTGCAGAGGCCAGAACCTCCTGCGGCCTTTGCAAAAGCAGACATTGTTAATCATGGGGATATTGCAAAATGGATCAAACTTGCTAATACCATTAAATTACGTTTGCTTCTTCGCCAATCAGAAATTGGTGTAAGCCCTGCGGCAGAAATTGCAAAGATCGATGCTAACGGGGGTATACTTGAAAAAGGAGAATCAGTTTCAGTTAACCCAGGCTATTCTAATGACGAGGACAAGCAATCGCCATTTTATGCGAATTATGGCTATACTGTAACAAGTACACCTGAATCTCCTGTAAAATCTACTACAGGTACAGGCGCTAATGCATATATAATATCAATTCTTTCCTCTAGAACAGATTCCAGGCTTGGGCGGTTTTTTTCCCCTGTAGGAGCAGGTGGACCTTTTGTTGGAAATGATTATGGGTTGCCGGCAGGGGAATTACATGCCGGGGCCAGCACATCTTATTTTGGTCCGGGTGTAGATGCTAGCCCCAGCCAAGATCAATGGATAATGCCTTCTTTTGAAAGCCTTTTCTTTAAAGCCGAAGCTCAGGCCAGGGGTTGGATTGCTGGTGATCCACAAGAATCATTAACGGATGCTATCAGGGAATCTTTTATATTCTTGGGACTTGATGTAACTGCTGCCGATAATTATATCAGCAATAATGAAATAGCAGTACCTGCCGGCGGCGCTCTTGAAAAGGCAAAATATATTGCGTTTGAAAAATATATTGCCAATACCTGTATTGATCCGCAGGAATCATATTCTGATATAAGGAGGCTTAATTTTTTGACTGACGATTCGTATATTTCACAGCATGAAGGAAGAGTAGGCCCGGGCATTTTACCGGTAAGGTTATTGTATCCTCAAAGTGAATATACTACCAATGGTGATAATGTGAAAAAGGTAGGAACAATTGACCGCTTCACATCCAAAATATTTTGGCAACCATAATACAGACGGAAAATAATATAACAATTAAAATTTTTTAAAATGAAATATAATAAACTGATATACTTATTTGCGTCAGCCTCTTTTATGCTTACTCTTGGGGGGTGTTTAAAGGATAAGGATTATGACAATGGTTCAATTCAGTCTTTGCGCTCATTGGGGCTTCAAAAAGTGGTTTCTATTGGACTGACTGCCACGAGTACCGATAATCATTTAGTACTGGCTTTCGATAATGTAGATAAAGATACGCTTGTTCAACTTGTGCCGGTGCAAGTGACCGGTGTTGATGGGGCAACTGAAGATGTTCAGGTAACTTTGACTCTTAATCCCGCTCTTATAGGAAATTATAATGAACTCAATGGAACAGCTCATGATGTAGCTCCGTCAGAGCTTTATACTATTCAGAACCCGGGAGATGACGCTGGTGGGTATCTGGTGACTATTCCTAAAGGGTCAAACACCGGATTTCTTACTGTGAAAATCAACCCACGTGCTTTTCTGGGGTTCGATTATGCATTAGGATTTCAAATCACTAAAGTGCCCTCTACATATATTATCAGTGGTAACCTGAATTCCGGTGTTGTTGGAATTGGTATTAAGAATGAGTGGGATGGTGTTTACGATTACAAAGGCTATTCCCTCAGGGCAGGAGATGCTACACTAACCGGAAATTTTTCCGGAAGAACAATGGATTTGGTTACCAAAGGGGCAACTGCAGTAGGATTTGGATCATATGCACTTTGGGGCGACGGGAATAGCGGTATAGCTATTAGCTTCCCTGTTTTAACTATTGATAATAGTGGTGCGGCACCCTATCCTGTAACCATTTCTGGCGATGCTTCAAATGCTCCGGGCTATAATAGTGTTTATGACCCCGAAACGAAAACATTTTACATCTCTTTTACCTGGGGTGCAGGTCCAGCGTCAAGATTGTCAACTGATACTTTAACATATACCGGGCCTAGATAATTTCTATTAATTAAAATTAATACATGATCAATATGAAAAGAATATCATTTAAATACATTGCATTATTTGGGTCGGCTATAATTGTTTTGGTTGCTTCCTGCAAGAAGGATGAGCCCGCCCCACCTGCACCTATTGTAGTACCTGATCAATCTTTTGTGCAGGGCTTTGATGATGAGGCCGCAGCATTGGCACAGGGATGGGAATTTAAAAATCTGAGTGATGTTGCACTGGGAGGATGGAATTTTGATACAGAAACACCAGGCGGAAATGTGCCATTTGATGGTACAGGCTTACTCTATTCCGACTATACAGCTGCAGACCCTAACTATTATACTGCTACTACCCTTATCAGCAATTGGGCGATTTCACCCCGATTGCTAGTGCAAAACGGAGATAAAATTTCTTTTTATACTATATCCCGTGGGTCAATTGATCAATATGGAGATCGTTTGCAATTGCGGTTGAATATTTTTAATGGTTCTGACAGTATTGCTACAGGTGCATCTGAATTAGGACATTTTACAACACCGTTAATAGATGTAAACCCTTTGTATAAAATTGAAGGGCCTGGTGATTTTCCTACAACCTGGACAAAATATGAAGCCACTATCACCGGCTTAAATAAACCGGATTCGGCCAGGTTTGCTTTAAGATACTTTGTTGAAACAAATGGTGGTGTTAACGGTGACGAACTGGCTATTGACAAAGTAGAATTTAAAACTGCAGGATATTAATTGACAATAATTATTTTTAATAAAGAAAACCACTTGTTTTTACAAGTGGTTTTCTTTATTAAAAGCTGTTTTAATAACATTCCCGTAACCACCGGTTAATATTTCCATAACAGCACACTTATATCTTGCACAGGAAAGATAAAAGTTCTCAGGTAGCAATCTTAAAAACAAGTTTCCTTAAGTAATAGCAAATTCTCATGCTTGTACCACCCCTTGTTCTCAATGGGGTGGTTTGTTTTTTAATGAGGCTTTGACTTATATCATGGTATGATTACCGTTATCTTTAATGCATGAAAAAATATATTGTAATCACTGCTGCTGTTCTATTTTCATCCTGTAACCATGCAGGCAAAGCATTAAAAGAAAAAATAACCGGCGCAGACAGCGTGGCCATTAATTTTTTTAAAGGGGATGGCAGCATGGATACAGTGACAGCGGTAAAAATCATCAGCGATAAAACTATTATGCAGCAATTAACCGATGCCGCCACTGCACAAACGGCCACCGCTAAAACCGGTTGCGGCTATGATGGCTCTATTCATTTTTTCAGGAACAATATGGTGGTGCAGGATATTGATTTCAGGATGAACAGTGATGATTGTAATCAGTTTACATTCGTAATAGGTGGGGAAAATATGGCTACTGCTTTATCAGGCGATGCCAAAACATTATTGCAGCAGGTAAAGAACAGGTAACATACACTTACGCATGCGTAGCAATAAAATTACCGGGATAAGCAACCGGAGCTATGGCTGATTGCTGAGTAATGCCTTTTTGCAATACAACATCAATAATGCTGCTGGTCTCATCTTTAAAATCCACTTCAATGCGTTGCTTGCTGTTAAGCCAGGTTTCCACTTTTTGAATATGCTTCTTCTTCAGGCTTTTTATTACCGGCACGCCCAGTTCGGCGGCCCCTGCTGCATTGCAATGTTGTTCATATTGCTGTTTCATAGGTATCACCAGCACTTTCTTTTTCATGTACAATGCTTCTGCAGGCGTTTCAAAACCAGCACCGCACAAAATGCCTTCACATGAAATAAAGCTTTCTGTAAAGAGCGCTGCGTTCACAGGTTGTATACTGCAATTTTTTTCCCTGTAAATTCTTTTGGTATGTTTTGAAAATACCTGCCACTCCACATCCCTGAATTTTGAAAGAAACCCAACGATTTTTTTATCATCGTAGGCAGGAAGGTATACAGTGTAATGGCCTTTGCCGGAAACATCCGCATTGCGTATTTCACTCCGGATAACAGGGGTGAAAATAGTATCGCCGTATTTTTTAAAATGAAAACCTACGCCTGTTTTGCAGGGGGCATAGTGGCGCAGTATCAGTAAGGCCAGCGGGTCAAATTTTGCAGGGCGTGGTGCATCTTTGTGCAACACAGCATACTGGTGGCTCATGGATATGCAGGGGACCTGTTTTACTTTGCAGGCCCAGGCGCTGATAGGCTCAAAGTCATTTATCACCAGGTCATAATCCTCCACCGGCAATGATTTTATTTCTTTAAGCACCCGTTTGCTCTGTAATTGCTGCAATGTTTTATAAAAATCAACACCTCCTTTCTTGCCAAAAATAAAGCTCAATCCCTTATTCCTGAAGCTAACTGGAAAGTTTATCCCAACATCTGCCTGCACGCCGCTGAGCATGATGTCCAGGTCGCATTTTTGCTGCAGCAGAGGGATAATTTCATTGGCCCTGCTTACATGGCCATTGCCTGTTCCCTGTATGGCGTATAGCACTTTCATAAAAAATTATAAACGTCTGAACCTTTTACGATGCTTTCACAAAATCTTCCATCATCATTTTGAACAATTCACTGGTGTGCAGGTAAGCTGCTTCATCTGCATAGTAGGATGAATGAAGTTCTTTTACCAATTCGTCCTGCTGGTAATGATACACGGTCCACTGGTCATCGTGGTATTCCAATGCAGTAAGGTTTTCTATCCAGTCGCCGGAGTTGAGATAATTCACCTCGCCTTCACCGGCATGGATCATCCTGTCGCAGGGCTGGTGGATATGGCCGCACAGCACATAATCATATCCTTTTTCAACAGCAATTTCAGCAGCGGTCTCTTCAAAATTATTGATGTATTTAACGGCGCTTTTTACTGAATTCTTTATCTTTTTCGATAAAGAAATTTTACCCCTGCCCATTTTTTCGCTGAAGTAATTCATGAATGCATTGATAGCGATCAGCATATCATACCCTACGGCCCCCAGCTTTGCCAGCCATTTGCTGTATTTCATGGTTACATCAAATACATCACCATGAAATACCCAGCTCTTTTTATTATTGCTGTGGTGTATTACGAGCTTGTTTACAATATGGAAATCACCCACAGAAAAATTTTCAAACCTCCGCAGCATCTCATCATGATTGCCCGTGACATAATACACTTTTATACCACGGCTCAGCATACTTGTAATTTGCTTCACCACCTGCATGTGTGAAGATGGCCAGTATTTTTTGCTGAACTGCCAGATGTCAATAATATCCCCGTTCAGGATTAGGATAGCCGGGTCAATAGTGGAGAGATAGCGGCACAGCTCCTTGGCCCTGCAGCCATAAGTACCAAGATGTACGTCAGAAATAACGGCAATATCTAATTTGCGTTTTTCCACGGGGTATAAGTTTACTGTAAAGTTGCATTAACGATGTTGCTAAATTGTAAAGCCATTGTTATGAAAATTTAAACTATGTGTTGCAGCGCTTATGGGGCCATGCCCGGGAGTATAGATATGAAAGAGGAAGCGAGAGAAATTTATGTGTGTCGACATAAAAACTTAGTCTCTTTTGGCATCCAGCGTAAAGCCAAAAGTAGTGCCCACATCCACAGTGCTGCGTACATGGATGGTTTGCCCGTGTGCTTCAATAATATGTTTGCAGATGGAAAGACCAAGGCCACTGCCACCTACTTTACGGCTGCGGGCTGCATCAGTGCGGTAAAACCTTTCAAAGATACGGCCGATGTGCTCTTCTGAAATACCAAGGCCATTATCGCTGATTTCGATCAAAATTTTTTTGCCTTCAATTTTATAAGCGCTGGCTTCTATCTGCCCGTTCTGTTTGCCGTATTTAATAGCATTGTCCACCAGGTTAATGATCACCTGCCGTATTTTTTCTTTATCTGCATGTACAGTAACGGGTATTTCACAGCCTTTTTTGATCATCATCCTTATTTGCTTTTCATCAGCTTTTAATGACAATGATTCAAACACATCTTTTATCAGGTCCTGTATCACGAAATTTTCTTTGTACAGCAGCTGCTCCCCGCTTTCTAATTTAGATATTTCATCAAGGTCGTCCACCAGGTTCACCAGCCGGTCAATATTTCTTGATGTGCTGCTGAGGAATTTTTTATTTACATCAGGGTTTTCAAGGGCGCCACCGAGCAGGGTATGTACATAGCCCTGTATGGCAAATATGGGTGTCTTCAGCTCATGTGAAAGATTTTGCAGAAATTCTTTCCTGTATGCTTCGTTTTGCTGTAATAACTCTATCTGGCTCTTTTTTTGCTCGGCCCATGCCTCTACATCTTCGCTTACTTCCTCTATGCTTTTTTGCGGCAAAATGTTTTTGTAATAAAATTCTTCCCGTTTGCTGGCCTTTGTTTGGTAAATGAGTTTATAAATCAGCTTTATTTTCCGGTGTATGAATTGCTGGAGCATCAGCAATATCAGCGTATAAGCGCCGGCGAAAATAACAGCAAGACAAACCAACGCAATCCACCATACCGGTTTAAAATAATAAATGCCAAGGCTCACAGGCAGTGCAATAAAAAATGCAGTACCTGCAGAAAGTTGTTGCGGAGAAAGATTTTTGCCTGAAAACATACGCCTGTTGCTGCAAGTTACGGCGTTGCGGTTTAATTAATAATAAAGGCATTACTGCATGTCAAATTTATAACCCACGCCTTTTACCGTGGTGATGCAGTCAAGGTCCAGCTTTTGCCTTATTTTTCTTATATGAACATCAATGGTGCGGTCGCCTACTATTACTTCAGTGCCCCATACCTGGTTCAATATCTCGTTTCGTAAAAAAACTTTGCTTGGTTTGGATGCCAGAAGCGCCAGCAATTCAAATTCTTTCCTTGCAAGAATAATATCTTTACCCTGGTAGGTGATAATATATTTTTCACGGTCAATTACCAGGTCACCGATTTTTATAATGCCTGCCGGTTGTTTATTGTTCACCCTCCTGAACAATGAATTTACCTTGCTTATTAAAACTTTTGGACTGATAGGTTTGGTGAGATAATCGTCTGCGCCGGTTTCCAGCCCACGTACTTCAGTACCTTCATCGCTTAATGCAGAAAGGAATATGATAAGTGTATCTTTAAAGGCGGGTTGGGTACGTAAGATGTTGCAAACCTCAATCCCGTTTTTCCCGGGCATCATTATATCAAGAATAATGAGTGGTGGCTGGTGCTTTTTGGCGGCTTCAATAGCTTCATCGCCATTTTTAGCAGTAATCACTTCGTAGCCTTCTGATTGCAGGTTGAACTGGATGATCTCTAAAATATCCGGCTCATCATCTGCAATTAAAATTTTTTTAACATTACTCATACGCTAATTGCTGCGCAAAATTAACCCTTCAATATCAATTGGATGGCCATTTCGGGCTTTAGCCGTATTATCAAATTGTTAACCATGATGACAGGTATTTGGCAAGGTTGTCGTAAATTTACAGGCTGTAATCTTTCCCGTATTGCATGAAGAAACTTTTTATTTATTTACTATTCCTTTCTGGCAGCATCCCTATTTATGCCCAGTGCGATAAAGTGCCTTTTCAAAGAATACGTTTTTACGACCGCATAAAAGATGAGCAGCTCAAATGTGATAAAGCTGATGGCAAAGCCGACAGCATCATCAGGGTAGGCAAAAACGAAGAAATAAACCTGCAGGTAACTGATGCCCTTACACGAAGGATAAATGAAATTGTTTGCTTTATTGAAGCAAACCCCCGGATCCCGTCTAACAATGATAAGATACGCCAGTTCAACTTTGTGGAAGAACTATTGAGGTCGTTCAGGATAAGCTGGAAATCGAGGCGGTTTAACCCTGCCCTCACGCCATTGCTGGTTGATAATTTTGAAAAAATATTAAAAGCCAATATTGACAGCCAGAGCATGGCGTCATTGATCGATGAAGTGCCTTACCAAGTAGGCATAATCAATGCAGAAGTGTTCAATAAAAATATTGGCTACAAAGAAAGCTCAAGGATATTGTATTTTAAATACGTTACAGCCAATCCTTCAAAAATCCTTGCCACTATACGGCCTTACGTTAATGAGCCTTTTGCTGATAGTTTAATAGCAGTGGCCTGCAAAAACGATCCCAAGCAATTGTATGACTATGCATCATCAACCAGTTCTCCCGAAGGCAGGCTGATACGCCGCAGCGAAGATCCCTTGGTGAAAACTGTGGCTCAATTAAGCCGTACCCCTAATGCCTTATTGTATTATCCTTTCTTAGACGATATTTTGCACGGAAAGCAATTTGTTGACAGCATCAGAAAAATAATTGCTGATGGCGAAGGCGGAATGGATTCTGTGGGTTATTACAGGCTGCTGGTAAAAACAGAAATTGGTTATTACGGGAGACTGATAAATAAAGATACTCCCATTGCTATGTTTGGCACCAATGGCTTAAGGGATATGCTGCAGCGCAAAGCCCTTAGGCATTTTATTACGCCGATAAATGAACTGCACGACCAGAATAATCTTGCTGTAAGAATGAGGGCCATTCAGCCTTTGAGCGCAGAAGAGCTATATTATATGATTGTACTGGGAGAAAATGATATTTATACTTCCAGCTATAAGCACAGCTTTGCCCGCCTTATACAATTATTAGGCCCGCAGCCCAGGATGGATCAATTGCTGATGAATGTGAAAATGGATTTCTTTAAAAAGTTCATTAAAATGGCGGCTAATTATAACCAGCTGGACACAATGCTGAAAATGATGCCGCATGAAAATGCCACTACACTGATGAAAGCATTCGTTTCCAACCTTGATGAAAAAGCTAATTTGGAAGATGCAGTGGATGTGGCAGACAGCTACAGCAGCATCAATAACCCGGAATTGCAAAAAAATATGCTGGATAATATTACTGCAAACGAGCAGCGCAGCACCGAAGACGGCAATAACAAGGGCAAAATAATCTATGGTTTATTAAAACAGATATTTCTTTCTTTTAACGACAACAGCATTGACCTAACCGGCCAGCTGGGTATCCCGTCTATTTATTCTTTGGACTATAATTACCTTGCTGATGAAAAGGGCCGTGTGGTACAGCAGGTTTTCTTTTATGGTGATGAAGATGGTAAAACAATTTTTCCTGCTTTTATCAATTCGTTCAGCGGCAGCGAATGGAAAATTACCCGGCAAAAAGAATGGGTAGAAATAAAATCTATCAAGGGCAAGCCTATATGGATATACGCAAACCTGCCATTGAACAGCGATCAAAATTTGGACGATACAGCTCAAAAGCATTTGAATGCTTATTTAAGCGATCACGACCTTAACCCTTCTATTGTAATACACCGCGGGCACAGCTACTGGCTGCCCGGCACCATTAACCGCATGCCGGGTGATGCAAAAATTATTGTGCTCGGTTCCTGCGGTGGCTATAAAAACCTGAGCGAGATTTTAGACATCAGCCCCGATGCACACATTATTTCAACCAAGGAAATAGGCAAGGGTGATATTAACCGCCCGGTGATCAATTACATCAACCAGTCGTTGCTGACGGGCAAGCCTATTATATGGAAAGACATGTGGGCAAGCCTTACCAAAATATTTTATGCAGATAAAGACAGGGCAATGAGAGAAAGCTGGGATGATTATGTGCCGCCATATAAAAACCTCGGTGCTATTTTTATAAAGGCTTACAACAAAAGGTTGGAAAAGGAATAATTTATCCTTTGCCGTTTTCCGCTGGTATTTATCTTTAATCAAACCGGCTAACTTTGCCGCATGAGTGTTCCTGCCAGGGATAAAAAAATATTTAATTTTTCATTATTACGGAGGGTTTTTCAGTTTGCTTCACCGTACAAGGCAAAGTTTTATTATTCCATCCTGCTGTCAGTTTTCCTGGCTGTTATTTCGCCTGTAAGGCCCTGGCTGATACAGGTAACAATGACCAAAGGCCTGCAGCAGGATGCCCATGTATGGTTTATGCACGGGGCAACTGCTGTCATTATTGGCATCACTGTTATCCAGCTTGTGCTGTTGGTGGTAGAAACAGTTTTCCGTTTTGTATTTACTTTTTTTACGGCTTCGCTTGGGCAAAGCGTGGTGAAGGATCTAAGGGTAACTACTTATCAAAAAATCATTAATTTTAATTTATCGCAATTTGATAAAACACCCATTGGCACACTTACTACAAGGACCATTAACGACATTGAATCCATCAATGATATTTTCAGCGACGGACTGATACCTATTATTGCCGACCTGCTTTCTATCATCGCCGTATTGGTGTATATGTTTTTTGTTGACTGGAAACTAACATTGATATGCCTTATTCCTTTCCCTTTTCTTATCCTGGCCACCTGGTATTTTAAAGAAAGTGTAAATAAGTCTTTCATCCGTGTGCGCAATGCAGTGGCGCAGCTGAATGCTTTTGTGCAGGAGCATATAACGGGCATGGCCATTGTACAAACTTTTGCTGCAGAAGACAAAGAGTTTAATAAATTCAATGCCATCAATAAAGAACACCGCAATGCCAATATAAA
>JBEHYP010000087.1:0-16580 GCA_048498115.1 Bacteroidota bacterium
CTGCTGCTACTTTATTGAATGTGCCATATGGCAGCCATCCCCTGCAAAAAATGGACGTATACCTGCCCGAAGGAAGATCAGCGGCTGCTACCAAAGTACTGGTACTTATTCATGCGGGTGCCTGGTATTCCGGTGATAAAACGGATGCAGACATGAGCGCTTTCCTTGATACTTTCCGGAGAAGGTTTCCCACGCATGCTGTTTTTAATATCAATTACCGTTTGTCCGCTTATCCTGATAATCTGTTTCCTGCGCAGGAAACAGATTTAAAAGCAGCTATTGACTTTATTTACAGTAAGCGGAATGATTATAAAATAAGCGACAATTTTATTGCCGGAGGTTTTAGTGCCGGCGCACACCTGGCGCTGTTGCAGGCATACAAATATGCGGCGCCGGTAAAAATTAAGGCAGTGATTGATTTTTTTGGCCCTGTCAATATTAACGACCTTTACAATAACCCCCCCATCCCTTTCCGGCAGGGGCAGATAGATTCGCTTATTGGCGGCACACCTCTAAGCAACCCTTTGCTGTACTACCAGTCAAGCCCGCTGAACTTTGCTACTAACGGTGCCGCATGTCCTACTATTATTCTGCAGGGGAGCGGTGATCCTTTAGTAAATAATATGCGGCAGGCACGTTCCTTAAGGGACAGGCTTATAGCAGCTGCTGTGCCTGTTCAATATATAGAATATGCCGGGCAGGGGCATGGCGACTGGAGCAATGCCATTTATTTTGATGCCTTTAACAGGGTGCAGGCTTTTATAGCGCAGTATAATCCCTAACTTGCTGCAGGAAATTAATACTTTCGAATGAAGAAAAATTTGGTGGCTTATCTCAAAATATATTTTTTACCGGCCACATTTATTTTGTCTTTTCATCTTAATACTGTCATTGCACAGCCTCCTGTTTCTTTTTATTCAAAATATACCAGGGCAGGCAGCAGGGCAGGGTTGTTTAAAAGCTTAACCAATGGCATCAGTAAAAATTTATCATTGCCTTTGGCCGACAGTACAGAAGAGAACTGGATTGATGCTTTTTATTCAATAGAATTACTGCATTACCGGTCGCCTTGGGCAGAGAATCGCCTCCACGAAGCGTTCCGTCAAATTGAGGGCAGGAGCGGACTTTTCCAGCGCTCGCTGATGGAAGTGGTTTATGATGCCTACCCTGACGCTTTTGAAAAAGAAGCTTTGCTGTTGCTGGATACCACCGCAGATGCCAAATGTTTTGCCACCTGTGCCGAATATCTATGGAGGCAGGAAAAGAACAGAACAGTAACTGCTTTAAAAATTGCACAGCGATTGCAGCAATCGCCGGATAATCCTGTGCTGGCAGCAGTAAAGTTGCATTTGCTGAATCTTCCGCAGCCATTACCTTCTTTAAGTGATTTGTTGCACCGTTCCTTTTTTTTAAATGCCACCGTTGTTTTCAGTTTCCAGAGAAAGAACAGGGATTATCCCGGCATTGCCATCATCCGGGATAGCGCAGGTAATTTTATAAAAGATACAAACGGAAATATTTTTTCGGTGGCGCAGCTGGCAAGAAGCATCAGCAACCTGCCCGGCTACCTTAGCAATGGCAATACGCCGCAGGGCATTTTCAGGATGAAGGGCTTTGATGTAAGCAAAAGTATTTTTATCGGTCCCACTGCCAATATACAACTCACAATGCCTTTTGAAGCCAGCCTGCAGCACTTTATGAATGACAGCAGTATTATGGATTCTGTATGGACAGAAGAGTGGTATAAACAACTGCTGCCCGAAAGCTGGAAAAATTATACTCCTGTATTTGAAGCTTATTATGCAGGCAAAGCAGGGCGCACAGAAATTATTGCACATGGCACCACGGTTGACCCGTCTTACTATAAAGGGCAAACGTATTACCCGATAACACCCACGCTTGGCTGCCTGTGTACCAAAGAAACCTGGGATGCCGCAACCGGCCTGCGGAAAGAAAGCGACCAGCAAAAATTGGTGGATGCTTTGCAATCAGCAGGCGGCGCTGACGGGTATTATATTGTGATAGAATTAGATGATGAACAGCGGCCCGTTGAAGTAAAAGATATCCTTCCTTTTTTATATAAATGAAACTACAGTGGACATATAAGCGCTTTGATGAATTAACGGCGGCAGAGCTGTACGATATCATGCGCCTGCGGAGCGAAGTATTTGTGGTGGAGCAAAACTGCGTGTACCTGGATGCAGATAATAAAGACCGTCCCTCCTGGCATTTGTGCGGCCGGGATAATGAAACGCTCGCCGCTTATTGCCGCATTTTACCTGCGGGTATTTCCTACAGGCATCCGAGTATAGGACGTGTTGTTACTGCTTTGCCATACCGTAAAACAGGCACCGGCAGGCAGTTAATGCAATTGGCCATTGAAAAAACCTTTTATCAATTTGGCGACCCTGTTATTATCATCGGCGCCCAGCTCTATCTCAGGGACTTTTATGGCTCGCTGGGTTTTGTACAAACCGGCGAACCTTATATTGAAGACGGCATCCCCCATATCACCATGCAATTGGGCCATTAGTTCCCGCCTTTTACAATATTTAGCCTTCTTTATCGTTTATATAAGGTTGATGAGGCCGTTTTGCGGCAGCTAAACCACCGGTATCTGATGAAAAACATTTTACATAACGCCATACAGAAAATATTTCCCGTATGCTTTTGCCTGGTAATTGCCACTGCAGCCAGCGCACAGCATGTGATGATGGGAATAGGATCTGCAAAAGTAGAGGCAGGAATAAATTTTGGGCCTACGTTTTTCCTGGGTGATCTTGGCGGTAAAGTGGGCAAGGGCACTACGTTTATCAAAGACCTCAATTACCAGCTTACCAAATTAATGAAAGGGGCTTTTATAAGCGTTTACCCCAATGAATGGCTCGGGTTCAGGCTTGGCGCCCAATATACTTATGTGGAAGGGATAGATAGTATCATCAGTACGCACGGTGTGGATGAGCTGTGGCGCAAGCAGCGCAACATGGATTTTAAAAGCAATATATGGGAAGTGTACGGCGCTATTGAATTTTTTCCCACCATGTATATCATGAGGAATGATGAAGAATATGATCCCAGGTTCAGGCCATATGTTTTTGCCGGCGTGGGAGCCTTTCATTTTAATCCTAAAGGATCATTAAAGGATGAAAACGGGAGTGTGACCTGGCACGACCTCCAGCCATTGCATACCGAAGGGCAGGGATTTTCACAATATCCTGACAGGAAGCCGTATAAACTAACGCAGATGAACATTCCGCTGGGCGGCGGCTTTAAATATTTGCTGACAGATAATATAAATGTGGGGCTTGAATTATTATACAGGAAAACCTTTACCGATTATATTGATGATGTAAGCACTGAGTACATCAACCCGGAATATTTTGCCCTGAACCTGCCGCCTGCAGATGCGGAAATAGCAAGAAGGATCAGCGATAAGACAATAGGATACGTAACGCCGGGGGTTACAAGGTTCCAGCCAGGCGACCAGCGCGGCAACCCAAAGAATGATGACGCTTACTTTTCGTTTTTATTCAAATTGGGAATAAGGCTGGGAGATAGTGATGATGGAACTGGTAGCGGAAGAGGGCAAATGAGGTGCCCCATAC
This sequence comes from Bacteroidota bacterium, assembly GCA_048498115.1. GTDB lineage: Bacteria > Bacteroidota > Bacteroidia > Chitinophagales > Chitinophagaceae > Ferruginibacter. The sequence continues at coordinate 3,606 of JBEHYP010000087.1, forward strand.
GGTTTTAGTCAATTTTTAAAAAATCAATAATTATGAAAAACGGTTTACACATTAACCCGCTGTTGTTTAAGATGGTAGTGCTGATAACCTGCTTCATGCTTGCCATGTTGTATAATAAGTCAAAAGGGGCTGATGTATCGGCAGCCGCACATACATTGCAGCAGACTGTGGCTTTAAAATAATCTCAGTTCAAAATACTGTGCCATCTGGCATTAAGAAATGGCAAGGCAGGATCATTAAAAAACCAGCAACAAGGTTAATTTTAAAACCCTTGTTTCTTCTGAAACCACTTTATTGTAACCTGCTTTGTTATTATTAAAATAAAAACCCGGCGACCCCGGGTTCTTTTTATTTTCAGGCCCGCACCAATATAATAAGGTAACTGCAATTGTTATTCTGCAAAACTGTGTACAGTATTGAACAATGGCTTTTTTGGCTTAATTGCTGATTGCAGCCAAAGTTTTCCACAATTCAATTGCATAACCGGCTTTGCTTCAAAGCAATAACAATGTCTGTCTTTTCCTGAAATTTTCATTTGCCTGGATTGGGCAGGCCTTTTACTCCTTTTGGCATATTATTTGAAACTAAACGCTGGTTTTATTAATATTATTTTAATTCGTAATTTAATAAATTCGTATAAGAGTAAGTAATTATTAAAACCGGGCGTTTTACCCCAGAATACTAACTTCTCCGGCAGTTCCGTGCTACCTATCCCCCCTATGTCAATCGACGGGTAATACCTGGGAACAGGTAATTTGAAAATTGTATTCAGTAGCCTGGCTATTGAACGGTATATTATTATGTGTATCCCATATCTTTTTTAAACCAAGATGTTTAGTAAAATTCCAATGAAAAATCTTTCCATCACCATCCTTGTTTTTTTTGCAGCCTTGAATGCTTCGGCTAAAAATTATTATGTGGCTGCTAACGGCAGCGATGCTAATAATGGCATTTCTCTATCAACGCCATGGAAAACTATCAGTAAAGTCAATTCATCTTTTTCGATAATAGCCGCGGGTGACAGCATCCTTTTCAGAAGAGGGGATGTTTTTTATGGTGCTCTTGTGATAGCTAAATCCGGCGCAAGCGGCAGGCCTATTGTCATCAGCGCTTATGGTACAGGGGCCAAGCCCGTATTCAGCGGGTTTACAACACTTTCTTCCTGGTCAAATGCGGGCAACGGTATTTACCAGGCTTATTTGCCTGCCGCTAAAAGCACACTGAACCTTGTTACCATCAACAATCAGCCGCAGGCATTGGGCAGGTATCCTAATGTTACCGAGGCCAACGGAGGATACCTCACTTACGAATCTTTTTCAGGCAGCACATCCATTACTGATAATGAATTAACCGGCAGTACCAACTGGACGGGTGCGGAAGTGGTAATAAGAAAAAGATTGTGGATACTTGACCGATGTAAAGTAACAGCACAAAGCGGCGGCACGCTTACTTTTACCAATACCAATGGTTCTACTTATGACGGCATGGCCGGCTATGGCTATTTCTTTCAGAACGACCCACGCACACTTGACCAGTTTGGAGAATGGTATTACAAAAGCAGCAATAGCTACCTGCAAATATATTTTGGTACAGCCAATCCTTCTTCCTATACAATAAAGGCAGGTACCATTGATACATTGGTTGTACTGAGCTCAAAAAGCTATATCAATATAAATAACATTGCGTTTGAAGGAGCTAACGGCAATGCAATAAGTGCAATCAGCGGGGGCAACATCAATATCCAGAATTGTGATTTCACAAATGCAGGGATAAGCGCTGTTAACACGCAGCAGACATCCAATCTCTTGGTAGAAAACTGTACCACTAACAATATGCTGAGCAATGCAATTTATCTTATAGGCAGCCAGGCTTCCGGCGTTACTGTGAGGGGATGCAATGTAAAAAATACAGCTACGCTAAAGGGAATGGGCTTAAGCAATGGCAGCAGTTACAAGGGAATTTTTGTAACAGTAGCCGGCAATGTGCTGATTGAATATAATAACGTGGATACTACCGGTTATGTAGGGATAGAATTCCAGGGCAATAATGTGAATGTACGGTACAACGTGGTGAATTATTTTGCTTTTGTAAAAGATGATGGAGGAGGAATTTACACTTATGCAAGCGGAACAGATGCTGCCCCGGGCCCTACCTATACCAACAGGGTTGTCAATAATAATATTATTATGAACGGGATAGGAGCGCCTGAAGGACGGTCAACCCCTACAAGATATGTTACAGGCATTTATATGGACGGAAGGACAATGAATGTGAACGTACTTAATAATACTGTTTTTAACAATGCCTACAGGGGAATCCATTGCAATAACCCCAATAATGTTGTTATCAGGGGTAATACTTCTTTTAATGATCAGAATTCAATGAGCGTAGCCCGCTGGTCCTGGGGCAGCATCAGTAATTTTTCTGTTAAGAATAATATTTTTTACCCCAAAACAAATGCACAAAGGTGCTTTTACTACGTTAACTCCGGCCTGAATGATCCTGTTGCCAATACGGTACAGAATGCCCTGATGCAGGTTGGCAGTGTTGACAGCAACACTTACAGTTCGGTGAACCCTGCCGGATTTAATCCTGAAATATATGCTACATCAGGAGGCGCTCTTGTGCCTGCATCACAAATGTCGCTGGAAGCCTGGCGGAGTTTTGCATCACATGACCAGCAAAGCAAAAAAGCTAAAATGCCTATTGAGTATAAACTTAATGGCCTTGTGGGGAGCAATAAATTTAGCAACGGTCTTTTTAATACAGGCGTTACCGGTATTACATTGTATGGAACAAATATTCTCTCTTCCTGGGATAATACAGGGAAAATAAACGGAGGGGCATTAAAGATAACATTCAGCGCACCTGCCCCCAACAAGTATGCATTAATATACAGTTCGGTTGGCGCTGTAAGCTCATCCAAAAAATATATATTCAGGTTTAGCACATATGGCACAACGCAGCAGGGTATTGTGAGGGCCTACATACGTAAGTCTGCTTCGCCTTATACAAGCCTTACGCCAACACAGGTAAGAACATTTGGTACAGGAAGAACGGATCATGAATTTTTATTCAGCGCTCCTGCATCAGAAACAAATGCCAGCTTCCTGATTGAACTGGAGCAAAATTCGGGCACTACTTATATTGACAATATAGAATTTTACGAAGCGAATGCTACTTTATATGATGCAGAATCGCAGCTTCGTTTTGAATATAATGCAACCAAAACAGCCCGGACAATTCCGCTGGATACAAAATATACCGGCGCTGACGGAACGGCTTACAGCACTTCATTAACCCTGCAGCCGTTTACTTCAATCATATTGATTAAAGATACAGGAGCAACAAGCACTGCCCCCACACCCCCGCCTGCAAATACCACATTGCAGGCAACAGGAAGTGCTGCCACAGTAAATTGCTTTGGTGGCAACACTACAGTGAATGTAACTGCTGCGGGAGGTACAGCTCCGTACACCGGCACGGGATCGTTTACGGCCAATGCAGGAAAGGGGTCTTTAAAAATGTCGTTTCCAACAAGCAAGCCTGATAATTATACCCTGATGTATTATACCATCGGCGCTGTGAGCTCTTCCAAAACATATACATTAAAGTTTACAACGCTTGGCACAACTTCTTCAGGTAATTTAAAGGCAGCTATCCGGCAAACCAATACACCCTGGGCAACTATTACTTCCCAGCAATACAGCACTTATGGCACTGCCAGGAAAGAGCACACATTTATATTTAAAGCGCCACCATCAGAAGCGGCAGCAAGCCTTATGATAGGTATTGAGCAAAGTTCAGGAACTACTTATATTGATAACGTTGCCTTCTTTGAATCAGATACAGCCGGTGTTCTTAAGGGAAATAACCTTTATTCATCAGGCCAGTTTGAAGACGCTACCAGCCCCATGTTCTTTTATGCCAGCAACAATAATTATACAGTTACATGGGACAAGACAAATAAAATAGGATCCATTTATTACTATACGGTAAAAGATGCAGCCAATAATACATCAGTGGCGGCTGTAACAATATCGCAGCCATCAGCATTGAGTGTTGCTGCCACAGCCGGTATTATTACTTCTGCCGGTGGCAGCACCACGGTAACGGTAACGGCTTCGGGCGGAACAGCGCCCTATACAGGTACAGGAAGCTTTACGATAACAGCAGGAACCTATACATATACCGTTACTGATGCAAAAGGCTGTACTGCATCCAAAACTATTACTGTACAGCTTTCGCAGGCAAGACTGGCAAATGAAACAGCGACGGTTACGAATGGCGATACAGCAAGTGCAGCAGAAACGGTTGCAAATACTTTGCAGGCAGAGAGGGTTATCACAGGCAAACAATTGCAGCTGACGGCTTATCCCAATCCTTCTGCAAATACTTTCAATTTGCTGGTGGAAGGCGGCAATGCCGGAAAAATAACCATCAACGTGTACAGCTTTGACGGCAAGCTTATTTATCAAACTGCAGGCAACAGCAATACAAGGTATTCTTTCGGCAACAATTTCATGCCCGGGATGTACGTGGTAAAAGTGTTACAGGGAAGTGAAACAAAAACGCTGCGAATTGTAAAAGGAAATAATTAAACATAAAACCTATAACAATTGACACTTGACCGGCTGCAATTGCGGCCGGTTTTTTTATTGCTCTGCCACTACCCAATCCACTACCTCTTCCAAAAGTTTTCTTTTACCAGGGGGAGATGGGACTGCCACATGGCCAATATAAAAAAATCCCAGCAGCCTGTCCTGCTCTTCCAAACCAAAAAACGGTTTGGCTCCGGGTAAATAAGTAATGCCACCGGTAGTCCAGTAGCCACCAAGCCCGTAAGCCGTAACGCTCAAATAAATATTTTGTACGGCGCAGGCCACTGCTTCTATGTCCTCTATTTCAGGAATGCTTTTTTTAGCAGAACGCTTCATGCCCAGGGCAATGATGTGCGATGCCTTTAATGGCTGCTGCTGCAGTTTAATATACTTGCCTTCCTGGAAAGAGGCGCCGGCTTCCTTTTTGTACAGCTCGCTCTGGAAACGGGCAAACTTTTTTAACCCATTACGGGTAAACACTGTAAAATGCCAGGGTTCTCCCTGCCCGTGGTTGGGCGCCCAGGTGGCGTTGGTTAATATCTGCCTTACAACGGCATCTTCCACTTTTTTACCCGGCACAAACTGATCGGGAAAAACAGAACGGCGTGTTTTTATCAGGGCATTCAATGCTTCTGCTGTCATAATGTGTGTTTAAATCCTGGGTGCAAATATCTTTCAAATGGAGGTATAAAAAGTGAAAATTTCTGTATAAAAAAAGAGGCCGTACGTGCGGCCTCTTTTTTAGGAATAAATAAATTGGTTATTGTTTGGCTGCTTCTGCCGCAGCTTCCTGTTTCATCTTTTCATTGGCGGTGATGGCCAGCTCAACCCTCCTGTTCAGCGCCCTGTTGGCATCGCTGTTGTTTTCTACCTTGGGCTGCTTTTCGCCATACCATTTCACCGTTATCCTTGAAGGGGCAATGTTGGCATCGGTAAGGTACATGCCTACAGCCTTCGCCCTTTTTTCTGAAAGGGTTTCATTGTAGGCATCTGTGCCCACATCATCCGTATGCCCTTCGATAAGGATGTTGGTTTCAGGATATTCATTGAAAATTTTTACCAGCTTATCCAAAGCCGCTTTTGAATTTTCATTGATATCTGATTTGTTGGTGGCAAAGTATACACCGGCCTTGCTGCCGTCAGGATTATTCTCGTTAAAGGTTACATTAATCCCTTCGCCAACCCTTGTTACTTCTGCGCCGGGCACTTCTTCTTCTATTTTTTGTGCCTGCTTGTCCATTTTATTGCCGATGATGCCGCCGGTTACACCACCCACCACTGCACCTATAATAGCGCCAAGCGCTGTATTTTTTCCATTACCAACGTTATTGCCAATTATGCCGCCAATTACGGCGCCGCCGGCGGCCCCTGCTGCTGCTCCTTTCTGTTTGTTGTTGGCATTCTTTACCGTGTTGCAGCCTGTTGCAAGCAATGCTGTGCCTGCAATGAACAATAATAATTTTCCGGATACTTTTTTCATAAAGGTTCAATTAGTTTTTTACAAAATTATAAACAATATTCACAGGTTTTCCTTCATAGGTGATGGCGGATTTTAATTGCATATCCGTTTCCGTTAGTGTGGCAATGCTCAGCCGGTAGCCGTTGCCGTCATCCAGCGGGTTTTTCTTTTCGTCCAGCCTTTTAAACTGGAATTTTTTTTCTTCGCCTTCCGGTTCATAAATTGACCAGCGGAAATTTCTGGTAAGCGGTGTGCAGCCATCAGCGCTTGAGGGCAAGGTGTAAGTGCCAAAGTCATTATTGGCAATAAAGTGCCAGGTGCTGCCGATGAAGCAGGTATTGTCTGCTTCATTAAAAACTTTTACGGCAAGGATGGAAGAGTTGCCTTCAATGGTTACGGTTTTAAGTGTCCAGTCACCTTTGATGGAGCTTTTCATGCCCCTTGCTTCTTTTGAGCCAGAGCAGGCGCTGAACATTCCTGCAAGGCACAGAGCAACCGATAAGCTGAGGATTTTTTGATGCATAGTATTCATAGTTAATGTGTAATATAAAAGTCAATTATAATGCCAATATATTATACCTGATTGGAAAAATGCAAAAAAATAAAAGATAAAACAAGACCGCCATTTAATAAAAGCCCTGCAAAAAAATGCTTTGGCAACGCATTATCTTTACATTTTACCGATGGATTATATAAAGGAATATAAAAGCTTTATCAACAGCCATTACCTCAGTGATGGGATACGCATTACCGTTGGCGCTGTTATTCCTGCACTTATCCTCAATCACTTTCACCTGCTGTCAGCGGGGGCAGTAGTTTCCCTTGGGGTATTAATTACCAGCATCCCTGATACGCCGGGGCCGATACAGCACCGGAAAAACGCTTTGCTGGTAAGCATCGTACTTAATACAGTAATGGCATTGCTTACAGGGTTCATCACGCCCTATCCTTTATTGCTTGGTATATTCATATTGGTTTGCTGTTTTGCACTTTCAATGATCGGCGTATATGGCCCGCGTGTCAATTCCATCGGGCTTTCTGCATTGCTCATCATGGTATTGAGCATTAACCATCATTACAAAGGATGGGACATTGTGATCAATGCCGCCTGCGTATTTGCCGGGGGCGCCTGGTATATGCTGCTGAGTTTGCTGTTGTATAGTTTCCGCCCTTACAAGCTGGCGCAGCAGGCATTGGGCGATTGCATCATGTCCACTGCAGCCTATCTCCGGCTGCGGGCTTCCTTTTATGAAAAAGAAGTGGACTATGAAGCAACATACCTCCGCATGATGGAGCAGCAGATAGCCGTGCATGAAAAGCAGAACCTAGTGAGGGAACTGTTGTTTAAAAGCAGGCTGGTGATTAAAAGCTCAACGGTTACCGGAAGAACGCTGGTAATGATCTTTACAGACATTGTTGACCTTTTTGAAAGGACAATGAGCGTGTACAACGATTACAAGGCCATGCATGAAGTATTTGGCGAAGATGAGATACTGGAAAAATACCGGCGGCTCATTCTGGAACTGAGCAATGAGCTGGATGAGATAGGCATTGCCGTCAAAAGTGGTGAAGCATCAAAAGAAACAGGTGTGCTGGCGATCCATATCAGGGAAACAAATGAATGGTTTGGCCGTTTCAGGGATGCCAAAAGAACAGCGGAAAACGTGGACGATTTCATCAGCATGCGGCATATACTCAACAGCATTGAAGACATTGCTGCACGCATCCACACACTGCATTTATACACTAATTATGATAAAGAGATAACGCAAAAAATGGATAAAACGGTGGAGTATGATAAGTTCGTTACCCACCAGTCTTTTGACGTGGACCTGCTGAAGGATAACCTTTCTTTTACATCCAATAATTTTCGCCATGCTATACGGATAAGTGTTGCCACGCTGGCGGGTTATATCGTTTCCCTGTTCTTGCCTGTTGGCCACAGCTACTGGATATTACTAACGATCGTGGTTATCCTGAAACCGGCCTACAGCCTTACCAAAAAAAGGAATTACCAGCGGCTGATCGGCACCATACTGGGCGCTATGATCGGGCTGGCATTTTTGTATTTTATAAAAGACACCGATGTGCTGTTTGTGCTGATGCTGCTGATGATGATTGGCACGTACAGCCTGGTGAGGACAAACTATATGCTCAGCGTTATTTTTATGACGCCGTATATTTTGCTGATGATACATTTGCTGGGCAATGCCAGCTTTCAGACAATTATTTCCGATCGTGTGATGGATACTGCCATTGGCTCTGTGATCGCATTTTTCGCTAACCTTATCCTGTTGCCGGCATGGGAGCACGAAAAGATCAACAGCTATATGCTGCAGGCAGCAAAATGCAACAGGGAATATTTCAGGGATGTGGCGCTGGCATTTACAGGCCATCCTGTTGCCGCCACCATTTATAAGGTCAGCAGGAAAAATGCTTTTGTGGCGCTGGCAAATCTTTCAGATGCTTTTAACCGGATGATGGCAGAGCCAAAGAACAAACAAAAAAATATCAGGGTGCTTCACCAGTTTGTGGTATTCAACCATACGATGACATCGCATATTGCCACGCTTTCTTCTTATACAAAACCATTATGGGAAAAGTATAACTCACCGGATTTTCTACCGCTTATCAACAACGTGGTTGCAAAACTGAATGATGCAGAAAAAATACTTTCCGATGTGCCTGCTGAATCTGCTGCACCCGACAGTGTAACCCACAATAAAATACAGCAACGCCTGCAGCAACTGCTTGAAACAAGAAGGGCGGAATTAAAAAATGGTATTTCAGAAAGTGATACCCGTAAGGAATTATCCGGTTTTAAACCGCTGGTTGACCAATTTAATTTCATTGAGAATATTGCCGGCGATATAAGAAAAACAACAATGCAATGGATGGAGGGCTAATGCTTACCTTTGCCGCAAATACAACAGCTATATGAAGTTTCTTTCTGCACTGAATATCCAGCAAAAAAATAAAGGTGTCAGCACCGGTACCAAATGGATTGCATCAAAAGGCCCTGTTATTGAAAGTTACAGTCCCGCGGATGCTGCCCTGATTGCTACTGTTGGCAGTGCCGATAAAAAAAGTTATGAAGAAGCAATGACTGCTGCGCAGCAGGCATTTGCCGAATGGCGTACATGGCCGGCGCCAAAGCGGGGGGATATCGTGCGGCAGATTGGTGAAGAATTAAGGGCAAACAAACAGGCATTGGGAGAGCTGGTTAGTTATGAAATGGGCAAAAGCCTGCAGGAAGGCCTGGGCGAAGTGCAGGAAATGATTGATATCTGCGATTTTGCTGTGGGTTTAAGCAGGCAGCTGCATGGTTTAACGATGCACAGCGAAAGGCCCGGGCACAGGATGTATGAGCAATATCATCCCCTGGGAATTGTGGGCATCATCAGTGCATTTAATTTTCCTGTTGCCGTATGGAGCTGGAACAGTATGCTGGCATGGGTTTGCGGTGATGTATGTATATGGAAGCCCAGTGAAAAAACAGCTTTGTGCGCAGTAGCCTGCCAGCATATCGTGTCAAAGGTTTTCAAAAAAAATAATGTGCCTGAAGGCGTAAATAATTTAGTGATCGGCGACAGGACAGTAGGCGAGTGGATCAGCAACGATGCAAGGATACCATTGGTAAGCGCCACCGGCAGCACCCGTATGGGTAAGGAACTGGCAACGGCCGTGGCAGCAAGGTTGGGAAGAAGCCTGCTGGAGCTGGGGGGCAATAATGCCATTATTATTACACCGGATGCCGATCTTGATATGGCATTGATCGGCGCCGTATTTGGCGCTGTGGGCACAGCAGGACAGCGCTGCACCAGCACAAGGCGTTTAATTATCCATGAAAAAGTGTATAATAAGTTTAAAGAAAAATTAGTGAACGCTTATAAGCAATTAAAAATCGGCAACCCTCTAAACGAAAAAAATCATGTGGGGCCGCTGATTGATACGGCTGCGGTGCAATTGTACCTTGGTTCGATTGAAAAAGGGAAAAAAGAAGGCTGCAATTTTATCGTGGAAGGTGGTGTGCTGAAAGGAAAGGGCTACGAAAGCGGCTGCTATGTGAAGCCCTGCATTGCTGAAGCAAAAAACAATTATGAGATTGTGCAGCATGAAACTTTTGCGCCTATTTTATATTTACTAAAATATAAAACTTTGGATGAAGCCATTGCCATGCAAAATGCTGTACCGCAGGGATTGAGTTCGGCTATTATGACAACTAACTTAAGAGAAGCAGAACAGTTTTTATCCCACGGCGGCAGTGATTGCGGCATTGCGAATGTGAACATTGGTACCAGTGGTGCAGAGATAGGCGGGGCTTTTGGCGGCGAAAAAGAAACCGGCGGCGGCAGGGAAAGCGGCAGCGATGCATGGAAGGTATACATGCGCCGGCAGACCAACACGATTAATTATACAACTAAACTTCCCTTGGCGCAGGGAATAAAATTTGATTTGTAAGGCAATAAAAATTATTTCACTTTTTTGAGCAGCATAACATAACCGCAGAGCTCTTTCTTTTTCTTGTTTTCCTGCACGGGCCGTATATTATAAAATTCGGAGGCTGGCGGCACAAAAGGAAAGCTGATGATATTGCCGTCCACATCGCCCCATAATTTTTTTTGGTGCACCACCCTTTCTTCTTCGGGGCTGTACATGCTTACTTCGTATAATTTGGAGGTAATATCGCCGATAAAAACAAACTGGTAAAGGCTTCCCTGTGCAAGCGGCACCAGCACAGCCATTTCATAGCCGCTTTCCATGGCCATGCTGGCCTCTTTTACCACTACAAACCCTTGTTTTGACAGTTCCTGCTTTACGCTGTCTGCCTGCCTGGCTATGCCTTCATCATAACAGGCCGCCCTTTTGATAACGTCCTGTGCAGCCGCCCTGCCGGCAAAACATATTATGAGAGATAATAAAATTGCTGTTTTTTTCATTACCGGGAATCTGTGATTTTATCATAACGAAAATTCCGTGCCGGAGGTTCTTTTGCTGCAAATAAAACCCCTGCAGGTAACAAACGTACAAAATAGGCCTATTATTTTAATGATGCAGGATTAAATGCCGGTTTTTAAAATGGGCAGCATTAATAATTTCATCTCTTTGATTAGCGGTATTTATTTTAGGTCTACATTTGTATGTCATTTTATTTAATACGGTAAAACAATCAATGCTGTGTTATCTTCGTACACCAAATTTTCCCTAAGTGTCAAAGCACATTAACGTTAATAAAGCCACTGCTGCCGGCCTGGTGGTGGCCCTCGGAATCATCTATGGCGATATCGGTACCTCTCCACTGTATGTTTTTAATGCAATCATTAACAGTAAGGAAATAAATGAGCTGCTTATTACCGGCGGGCTTTCCTGTATTATATGGACGCTTACGCTGCAAACAACCATTAAGTACGTAATACTTACGCTGAAAGCAGACAACCGGGGGGAAGGTGGTATTTTTTCATTGTACACTCTGGTGCGAAGGCAAAAGAAATGGCTGGTGATACCGGCCATGATCGGCGGCGCTGCTTTGCTGGCAGATGGCATGATTACACCGCCTATTTCCGTTACTTCTGCAGTGGAAGGATTGAAGCAGATAGACAAGTTTAGAGATATAACCCAGGTGCAGGTAATAGCTATTGTGCTGGCAATACTGGCGCTGTTATTTTTTTTACAGCGTTTTGGCTCTGCTTCCATTGGTAAACTGTTTGGCCCGATAATGATCATCTGGTTCAGCATGCTGGCGGTATTTGGCATTGTGCACCTTACTGATGATTTTGATATTTTCAAAGCATTCAATCCATACTATGCAATAAAATTATTGTCGCAGTATCCTAAAGGGTTCTGGATACTCGGCGCTGTGTTCTTGTGCACTACGGGCGCAGAAGCATTGTACAGCGATCTTGGGCACTGCGGGCGGGGTAATATCCGGTCTTCGTGGGTCTTTGTGAAGCTCTGCCTTATCCTTAATTACCTAGGGCAGGGTGCATGGCTGTTGCATACGCAAAGCGGCCGTGTTATTTCAGATGAAATTATTAAAGGCGGCTTCAACCCCTTTTATGGCGTGATGCCGGAGCAGTTTCGTTTGGTTGGCTTAGTAATAGCCACCCTGGCTGCCATCATTGCCAGCCAGGCATTGATCAGCGGTTCGTTTACGCTTATCAGCGAAGCCATCCGCCTTAACCTGTGGCCCCGTATGAAGATCAATTACCCCTCTGAAGCAAGGGGCCAGCTATTTATACCCGGCATTAATATCCTGCTGTTTATTGGCTGCAGTGCCATTGTATTATACTTTCAAACATCAAGTGCTATGGAAGCTGCTTATGGCCTGGCCATTACGCTGTGCATGTTATCTACTTCTATTTTGTTTGCTAACTTCCTGGTGTCGAAGCGGCGGCCACCCTTTCTTATTTACGTTTACCTCCTCGTATACATCAGCCTTGAAGTATGTTTCCTTGTTGCCAACCTTGATAAATTTCCGCATGGCGGTTTTATTGCGCTGATGGTGGGTGGGGCTTTATTTGCAGTGATGTACGTATGGTACAGGAGCCGTAAAATAAAAAACAGGTATGTTGAATTTGTACGGCTGGAAGAATATGTTCCCAAGCTGGAGGAGCTGAGCAATGATATCACAGTGCCCAAATATGCAACACATTTGGTGTTTATGACAAGCGCCAACAACCCCAAGGAAATTGAGCACAAGATCATCTATTCCATATTAAGCGGCAAGCCCAAGCGTGCCGACATTTATTGGTTTGTGCATGTGGATACGCTGGATGATCCCTACACTGCCGAATATGTGGTAGATCATATTATTCCCAACGATATCATCCGCGTGGAATTCAGGCTGGGATTCCGTATGGCGCCAAGGGTAAGCCTGATGTTTAAAAAAGTGGTGGAAGACCTGGTGGCTAATAA
>JBEHYP010000088.1:0-16523 GCA_048498115.1 Bacteroidota bacterium
TTCGGCGGCGAGGCGACCAAGGATGGCAGAAATGCCTTCAAAACATTGGAAATAGCAATCGCCTAAGAACCAGTAGAAGTTTTCAAGAAAAAAAGTGCATGAAGTGCAACGGAAAGTGCATCAAAAGTGCGGAAAATGCAAAGAATGGGTAGAAGACACATACCACCCACCTAAACGAAAGGCCTACCAATACTTGCAGTACTATTGAGTACTACTGATTAGTCCTATTAATACTGGTAGTCCTTGAATAATGAAACGAACCGCTTAATCTTGCATGGCAAGCAAGATTAAGCGGTTCGACTCCGGTATTCTCCACTTACATTTGATCCCACTTAAACATGGGATTTTATTTACCCATTAATTATCTCCCCTCCATTCGGATGTATCACCTGCCCGGTAATATAAGAAGCATCATCGCAGGCAAGAAATAAATAAGCGGGCGCCACTTCAGATGGCTCACCTGCCCTTTTCATCGGCACCTGGCTGCCGTGCTGCGCCACCCTTTCTTTTGAAAAGCTGGAAACGATCAGCGGCGTCCATATCGGGCCGGGCGCCACCGCATTTACACGGATGCCTTTATCGGCAAGATTGGCAGACAAGCTTCTTGTAAAAGAAACGATAGCGCCCTTGGTGGCGGAATAGTCTATCAGCGAGGCACTGCCGCGGTAAGCAGTAACAGAAGCAGTATTAATGATGGCGCTTCCTTTTTTCATGGCTGGTAACGCTGCTTTGGTGATCCAGAACATTGAAAAAATATTGGTAGCAAAGGTTTTTAACAATATCTCTGTTGAGATATCTTCCAGGCTTTCATTTTCATAGTGCACAGCCGCATTGTTCACCAGCACATCAATATGCCCGAACTGCTGCAGCGTTTCTTTTACAGCCGCCGCACAAAATTCTTCTTTTGACACATCGCCGGGTACCAGCAGGCACCTGCGGCCAAATTTTTTCCGTATCTCCTGCTGTGTTGCTTTTGCATCTTCATGTTCGTTAAGGTACACAATAGCTATATCCGCACCCTCTTTGGCAAATAATAACGCCACCGCCTTTCCTATACCGCTGTCGCCACCGGTGATAAGGGCTACTTTATCCAGCAGCCTATCGCTTCCCTTTTTATATTTGGGTTCATCATCCGGCGGCGGCTCCATTTTAGATTCCACGCCCGGCCGGGGCTGTTGCTGCGGTTCATGCAATTCTTTTTTTTCGTTTTTCTTTTCCATAATTAATATCATCTAAATTTTTGTGCCGCTTTTCCAGGGCAGGGCCACAACTGCTTTGCAGCCATAACAAGCATTTTTTTCCTCATTCATTGAAACGGATTCCACAGCAAAGAGCGATGAACGGCACATTACTTGTATTTTTAAAGGCAGGCAAAGCATTAAAGCCTTCAAGAGATGTATGTGCATTTAAATTTAGAAGCCCCCTGGCCGGAAGTAAAAGCATTACTAAAAGAAGTAAATACCGCCTTAACAGATGATGATCTGGATTATGAACCCGGCAAGGAGCTCGAATTACTGGAGCGGCTTGCCCAAAAAATGAACAGGAGCGTTCAGCATATCAAAGGATGGATAGAAAGCGTATCTGCCAACCGGGGAATTGCTTATTAAAAACAACAATTGTTCAATCATGTGTAAAAAATTCAACAAAAATAAAAGCTGTGTTTCCACAGCAGTGGCTGGAGCACAGCATATCACATAAAAACAATTTGGTTTATTAATTGTATTTCATATCACAGCAATTATTTTATTATGGCTGACATTCAAAATTTATCAAACGAAGAAGCATTTGCAAAACTGAAAGCAATGGCGGAAGATATTAAAGTGTGCATGTTCTGCACCAAATTGTCTTCCATGCCTTTTGCCACCCGTCCGATGGAGCTTTCGCAGGTAGATGAGGAGGGCAAGCTCTGGTTCCTCAGCATAGCCGGCAGTGAAAAAAATACGGAGATACAGCAGGACGAAAAAGTGCAGCTGATATTTTCAAATCCTTCGGGCTCTCATTTTTTAAGCGTGTATGGCGAAGCAGATATTTTTACAGATGAAAAAGCAATTGAGCAGGCGTGGGCGCCCCTGGGAAAAACATTGTTTAAAGAACAGGAAAAGGATGCTGTTCTTACTGCTATAAGGGTATACCCGCTGGATGCTTATTACTGGGATACCAAAAGCAATAAAATGATCTCGTTGATAAAAACTGCAGCGGCAGCAATTACCGGAAGCACTGTAGATGACCATGTACAGGGGCAATTGACCGTGGACAAGCCGAAATATTAATTACGAATTTAAATATTGGTTCAATGAAAAAAATCCTGATTGCACTTGATTACGATCCGCTTGCAGAAAAAGTGGCAAAGACCGGGCAGCAAATTGCCAAAGCAATGGATGCCGGTATAATCCTGTTTCATGTAATAAGGGAGCCTGTTTATTATACATCCGGCGATTATTCCCCCATTACCGGCTTTACGGGCTACAATGCATTTGAAAGCGCCGCCACTGCAAGAAGCCTGAAAACAGATGCTCATAATTTTTTAGAAGAATATAAAACAATGCTGGGCGATCCTTCCATTACCACGGCAGCTATGGAAGGCGATTTTGCAGATTGCATTATTGACGCTGCCAAAAAATACGATGCAGATATGATCGTGATAGGTACCCACCACCGGAAAGGCATTGAGAAGCTTATTATGGGCAACCTTTCAGAAAGGATTATCAATAATGTACGTATCCCCTTATTAGTAGTGCCTGATACTGAAACAAAATAAAAATCAGTATCCCGCCTGCTCCACCGGTAATACAAATGCCCTGAGGGGAAATTTGGTGTGACTTTTCCTGTTAAATAATTTCACCAGCTCTACAGCATGAGCCGCTTTCCCGTCTTCGGTAAAGCTGAAAAAGAACAAGGAATGTTCACCATCGTTTGATTTTCCAAACCAGATATCCGGCTGCAGGTTTACAAAAGCAGTTGTATGCCCCGTGGTTTCCGTTACGCTGAATGCCGGGATATCCGCCTTATCCATTATTCTTGACACGGCCCTCGCATCTTCTTTAATGCTGGTGATTACAAGCATTTTCATGGCGAAAGATTTTGTTCCCTAAAGTTCGGGATAATATTTTATCAGTGTACTGCAACGGGCAACATGAGTGCAAGGGGTATGCATAAAGGAATTGCTGCATCAAATCACGTCAGTACTTTTTCAAATACTGCCTTGCTGCCTTACCCCACTCTTTCACATCCTCTTCCTTCCAGTTTCCATCAGAAGCAGCAGAAGGATTCAGTACAGAGCAGGTTTCATTTTTGTCTGATACCGACCATGCAGCCCAGCTAAGGTTATTCTTATCCATCCAGCTTACAAATTCCTGCCATTCAGCTTTATCAATGGGGCCATCACCAGTGGCTTCCATACCGGCACATTCAGAAACAAAGATGGGCAGGCCTTTACTGATGGCTTCATCCGTTCTGTCCCTCAGCCATTTTTTGTGAGTGCCTGCATAAAAATGCATGGTGTACATTAAATTATCATAACCCTTGATAGGATCTGCAGCGGGCAGGTTCACCTCCTGGTCCCAGCGGGGGCTGCCAACTAAAATGATATTGTTTTTGTCAATGGCACGTATATCAGCAATTAACGCTGTTGCATACGCTTTCACTTCCGGCCAGGATTCATAATCAGGCTCATTGTACAGTTCATAGATAATATTGGGATACCCGTGATAGTGAGTAGCCATTGTTTTGAAAAAAGCCCTGGCCTCGTTCAAATTAATATTGTGGCTGTGCCAGTCAATAATTACATAAATGCCTTCTTTAATGGCGGCATCAATAACGGCAGTGATCAATTTCATCTGCCCGGCAGAATCTTCTTTATAGCCTTTTTTTGGCTCTACGCCAAGTGCGGCCCTTATCACCGTAGCATTCCAGTCTTTTGCCAGTGTATACACTGTTCCTGCTGTATAAAAACGGGGATGAAAGCAACTCCAGCCAAAGCTCATTCCATGCAGGGCAACAGGTTTATCATTTTTGTCTACCAGCTGTGTGCCTATCACTTTTAACTGCCCGTGTTCTTTTACCGGCTGGGCAAAAGATGCTGCGAATACAATGAACCCGGCAAATAAACCAATTACCTTTTTCATTTTTTTATTTTTACTTTTTCAATTTTGATTTGTACAGCGGCGGTAAATCCTTTTCAAACAACGTATAAGGATCATCATAAAATCTTATAAAATCCTTTTCGCTGGCCTGTCCGGGAAAGGGCGCATAAAAATGCGTGGGGCTTGTTATATCATTGCGCCACACCAGCACATAAGCCATCTGCACACCGGCCGCTTTGATTGATTTTAATAAAGTTTCTGTCCACCACGTGGTATCGGGAACAGATTCAAGGCCGGTTTCGGTAAAGGCGGCCAGCTTGTGCGCTTTCTTTGCATAAGCATTTACGATCTGTAATTTTTTAATGCCTGCTGCCAGGTCATATTTCCCATCCCTTCCCCAGTCGCCGTAATTATCAATGCCCGCTATATCCACCCATTCATCACCGGGATAACGTTCCAGATATTTTTCTTCGGTACTGAATTTATTATCCGGTGAAAAAGCATAAATGAGGTTGTGCACCTGCAATGAATCCCTTAAATAATTTACTGTAAAGCGCCACAATGTTTTAAACTCTTCAGCCGTGCAATATTTGCTGCCCCACCAAAACCAGTCGCCGTCAAACTCATGGTATGGGCGAAAGATCATTGGCACCAGGCCGCCGTCTTTTCCTTTTACAGAATGTGCAAAAGCAGCAATATCCTGTAATATGGCTTTGTATTTTTCATGATGGGAACCGCCGGGGATGATCATTTTTACAGCAGGTGCCGATACAGAGTCTTTCCAGTAAAAACCGTTATCAGAAACAGGATTGTTGAAGTGCCATGCAATGGTAATAACGCCACCACGGTTGTAAGCAGCCTCAATGTTTTTTCGCAACGCTTCCCTTATGGGTTCAGCATTTTGCATTTTTCCTCCAAAAGCGCTGCTGAAATCAACACCTATTACTGCCGGGTGGGAGCCGGTAACAGATTTTACATCGCTCCTGTTTTCATCGCCTGACCAGCCATGCCCGTATTCCGTTGCATGCTGGTGACCGAAAAGAATATGGTTTTGAGAAAGTGTATAAAGATTTTCATAAAGATATTTTGTTTCCTTCGTGGCCTTTGGATCGCTTAATTGTACCGGTTGTGAAAAAGCAAACAGGGACAGCACGCAAAGAACCGGTATCAGAATATTTTGCTTCATGATCTTATTTATGAATTTAGAACGTTGGCCTGTGGTCGAAGGGTTAACCACAAAGAAACACAAAGGCCGCAAAGGAATTCTTCCTGTGGGCTTTGTGTAAATACTTACCTATGTGTCAATCGGTTTTTAATTGTTCAATATTTTTTCAATACTGTTCAACTCCTCTGCTGCAAAATCAAGCTTGTTTAAGCTGTTAAGGTTATCATCCAGTTGTGCAACAGAGCTGGCACCGATCAAAACAGAAGTCACTCTTTTATCTTTCATCAGCCATGCGATGGCCATTTGCGCCAGCGATTGCCCGCGTTTTACAGCAATATCGTTCAGCGCTGTTATTTTTTCAATCACTGCAGGAGAAATGTCGGCTTCACCTATAGCGCCATTGGTCAAATGCCTGCCTACCCTTGAACCGGCAGGAATACCTTTTAAATATTTATTGGTCAGCAGCCCCTGCGCCAAAGGTGAAAAAACAATGGAGCCAACACCTTCCTCACCCAGCACATCCAGCAGGCTTTTCCCGGTGGCATTGTTCTTATCTTCTACCCAGCGCTCAAACATGGAATATTTGGGCTGGTGAATAAGGCAGGGTGTGCCCAGCTGTTTTAAAATGACAACCGCTTTTTCAGTTTGCTCTGCACTGTAGCTGGAAATGCCTGCATACAATGCTTTGCCGCTTCTTACAATGGTGTCCAGGGCACCCATCGTCTCTTCCATTGGCGTGTTGGGATCAGGGCGGTGAGAATAGAATATATCAACATACTCCACTCCCAGCCTCTTCAGGCTTTGGTCTGCGCTGGCAATTAAATATTTCCGGGAGCCCAAATCGCCATAAGGCCCGGGCCACATGCCCCATCCTGCTTTGGACGAAATGATCAGCTCATCGCGGTAACGGCCTAAGCCTTCTTTTAAAATTTTACCAAAGTTGTTCTCTGCTTCTCCCGGCGGCGGTCCGTAATTGTTGGCAAGGTCGAAATGCGTAATGCCTTTATCGAAGGCAGCGAAGATGATTTTTTTCATATTCGTATAATCATCCACGTTACCAAAGTTATGCCACAGGCCGAGTGAGATGGCGGGCAATAGAAGGCCGCTGTTGCCACAGCGGTTGTATTTCATTGTATCATACCTTGATGCTGCTGCGTTGTACATAATTGTTATAATTTTAAATATTTAGCCACAGATTTCACAAATTAACACAGAATATGCCTATGGCATATATTTTATTTTTGCCACGAATTTTACGTATTATCACAAATAAGCGAAGCGTATTTTCCATATTGATCGGCGGTACTGAGCGGAGCCGAAGTATCTGTGGCTAACCTCATTCGTGTCAATTAGTATAATTCGTGGCTAACATCAATTCCATTTCATTTGCTTCTTCAAATAAGCCGTCAATTCTTTTGCGATCAGCTTGTGCTCTGCCAGGCTGGGGTGCCAGTCGCAGCCGCCATTATAGCTCCTGCTGAAAAAATAATAGCTGATTTTTTTATCGCCGTTTGCATACACCATATTCACGATTGAAACCAATGTTTTTTTCATAAAGGCAGCCAGCTCATTGCTCGCCATCGGGCTGCTGAGGCAAACCAGGTTGGCTTTGGGATAATAACTCCGCAATTGTTTTATAAAAGCAATATAATTATTGCAAAAGGCAGCGCTGTCCTGTATGCCGTCATTCTGCCCAAGGCATATCGTAACCACATCAGGCTGGTATTTGTTGAAATCCCATTGAATTTTGTTATCCCTCATGCTTACTTTATCAAATACCGGCGGCATAATGATGTCCATATTGCAGCAACTATGCATCAAACCAATGCCCGAGACCGAAGACAAATGATATTGTGCATTTAAAGCTCTCGCCGTGATAGCGCCATAGCTCATATAAGCATTGTGCTGGTCTTCCCACACACCTTTGCCGCAGGGCACGGCTGATTCATCGGCACTGGCAGCGCAGGTAATGGAGTTGCCGATAAATTCTATTTTTCTTTTTGGCCCGGGAAGCGGTTTTAATAATTTTTCACAGTGGATACCCACCAGCCCATTGTAACCGATATTGGCTTCGGTGTTTTTGCATATCGTTAATGTGTGTATGCCTTTTGACAATTTTTCTGCCGCCACAATCGTATCACATTTTCCTTTTGTCTTAAGCCTGGTGGTCTTTCCGTCAACAACAATCTCAATATAATTATGCTTATTGCCGTACAGCATTTCATCATTGATGATCACTTCGCATTTTTCTCCCATAAACCTTGCAGTAATATATACACCGGGTTGCCAGAAACGGGGCAATTTGGGATTGGAAAAATCAATCCTTCCCGTGTATTGAATATATGGGTGGTCTGCGGGAAAAAACTTTTCCTGTGCAGTTGCACATTGCGATAAAACAATTACGGCAAATAGTAATGCAATACAGCTACGAAGCATATTACTGGTAATTAAAAGTTACTTTTTTATCCCCCACCATTACTTCAAATTCGCCCGGCTCTGTTATCGTTTTTAGCTGCGCATTTACAAAAGCAAGGTCATCTTTGTCAATAGAAAAAGAAACCTCTTTGCTTTCGCCTGCTTTCAGCTCTATTTTTTGAAATGCCCTCAGCCTTTTCATGCAGGGCGTAATGCTGGCATACAGGTCACGGGTATACAGCTCAACAGAGTGTTTGCCTGCGAGGCTTCCTGTATTTTTTACAGTAATGGTTACCGTTAGTTTGTCGTTGCCGCTGATGGCATTGCTGCTGAGACGAAGATCGCTGTATTCAAAGCTGGTATAGCTGAGGCCAAACCCAAAAGGAAATAGAGGGTCATAACCCTGCCCTGCATTATCATTGAACACTTCACGTATCTCTTCGGTAGGCTTACGATCATATAGTACAATTTCTCCCATGCTTTTTGGATAGCTGAAAGGCAAACGGCCATTGGGATTATAATCGCCAAACAATACATCGGCAATGGCTTCAGCCGATTTTTTCCCGCTCCAGTAAGCCATTAATATGCCAGAAGCCAATGGCTCAATATCGGTGATGAACCTTGGCCTGCCTTCCGTCAATACCAATAGTACAGGCTTTCCCGTTAGTGCTGCTGCTTTCACCAGCTCTTGCTGTTCTTCCGGCAATGCCAAATCCCGTATGTTGCCGGGACTTTCTGCATAAGCATTTTCACCGATGCACATTACGATCACATCCGCACCGGCGGCAGCTTTTTTCAATGAAGCGATATCATAATTCGCCGGGTTGTTAAATCCTTTGCCTGACGTAGTGAGAACATTACCGGCACCCACTTTATCAGTGATCGCCTGCAAAATCGTTTTACTGTCTGCCGGGTACCATTGTTCATCATTTCCCTGCCAGGTATAGCTCCAGCAGCCATTCAGCGCCGATATGCTTTGTGCAGACGGTCCTGCCACCAGCACTTTTGTATTTTTTGCCAGCGGCAAAATATTGTTCTTGTTTTTCAGCAGGGTCATTGCTTCCCTTGCTGCTTCCAGCGCCATGGTTTGGTATTCAGGTTTGCCAAAATTGGCTTTGGCAGCCGCTTCAGGATAGGGGTTGTCAAACAAACCTGTTTTAAATTTCAGTGTCAATATTCTTTTCACCGCATCATCAATGCGGCTCATGGGCACTTCACCTTTTTTTACTGCTTCCAGCAACAGGTCGTAAAAAGAAAAGTCAGAAGGCACCATGCTCATGTCAATGCCTGCATTGATAGCCATTGCCACCGCTTCTCTTGGCGTAGCTGCCACATTATGCCTTGTGTGCAGGCGGATGATATCTTCCCAGTCGGTAACCACCACGCCTTTAAATCCCAGTTCTTTTCTCAATACATCTGTCAACAAATATTTATCTGCATGCACAGGCGTACCGTTTATTTCACTTGAATTGATCATGATGGTGGAAGCGCCCGCCTTCACTGCTTCACGGAACTGCGGCAGGTAATATTCCCTTAATTCTATTTCCGGCAGGTATATCGGTGTCCTGTCTTTTCCGGTTCTTGATGCAGAGTACCCCAGGTAATGCTTCATACAGCTTGCAACAGCTGTTGGATTTTTTAAACCATCTTCTTCATACGCTTTTACGGCGGCAGCACCGAATGTTTTGCCCATGTACACATCCTCACCAAAGGTTTCAGGAAAACGGCTCCACAATGGCTGGCGGCCAATATCCAGCACCGGTGCAAAGTTCCAGCGGATGCCGGAAGCTCTTTGTTCCTTTGCCGCCACTTTTGCAACAGTCTTGGCAATATCCACATTGCGGCTGGCAGCCACGGCAATGTTGTGCGGAAACAAAGTAGAATTAAGCGTATAGGTTTGCCCGTGCATTCCGTCAAGACCATAAATAATGGGGATCTTTAAGCGGGTATTTTTTGTTTCATCCTGTATTTGTGTGATTACGCTGTTCCATTTATCTACACTCAGTGCATGCGCCGTTGCATTTAAAATGGAGCCTACATTATGATCCACCACTGCCTTCTTCAATAAAGCAGGATCAATATTCCCTTCGGTATCGATCCAGCCGCCCTGCGTAATAACGGCAAAGGTTACCTGCGTCATCTGCCCCACTTTTTCTTCAAGCGTCATCTTCTTTACAAGGGCAGCAGCCTTTTGTTCATCTGTTTTTTCCTGTGCCAGTGCCAATACAACTACACACATCGACAAAAGCGAAAGCATTGTTTTTTTCATTGCAAGTATTTTGTTTGAACGTTTTTCAGTACAGACACCATCAGTATGGCAACTGTTAATTAAGTATTGAAATCCTTTTTATCAATTCGAGGCAGGCACGCCCGTTATGGTAAGGGCATTTCCAAAACCCCGCTTTTTCTTTTTGTATTACTGAACCATCAGCATGGATGCCCCAAAACCACTCTCCTTTTTTATTGTCTTTTATATGCTGCTGCACAAAGCGAAAACAATTTAATGAATACTCAAGGTATTTTTTATTGCCAGTTATTTGATAGCTGTTAAAAAATCCCACCATTGCTTCTGCCTGCGGCCACCAGTGCTTTTCCCTTATCCAGTGATTCGTTGCAGGCTCATATTCATACCACAGGCCGCCATCGTTTTTATCAATACCTTCTGCAGCCGCATCGGCCAGCTTTACTGAATGCGGCCTGTAAAGGTCAATGTAAGAAGGGTTGTGAATAATTTCTGCACATTCCTGCAGCAACCAGGCAGCTTCTATATCATGCCCAAAAGAAAGCAGTGATGAGCGTACGTTCCATTCATCATCCATAAAAAGATTGAGATGGTTATTTTCCTTATTGATTATATGCCTGTCAAAAACAGCCAGCAACGCTTCAATTTTTTCTTTCAATTTTTCGTCAGGCCACACCGTGTATAAATTCGTGTATGCTTCAATGATATGAAGGTGTGTATTCATCGTTTTTCTCTCATTATCATCTTTTTCACTCAGGCGCAGGTCGCCGGCATTGTACCATTCCCTTGTGAACGCCTCTATATAACCGCCCTGTTGTTTATCAAAACTGTATTGCTCAATGCAGTTGTACAGGTCTTTGGCGAGTACCAATGCAGCGGCATCATTGCTTATTTTGTAATATTCCGCCAGTCCGTAAATACAAAATGCCAGCCCGTATATCTGCTTTCTTCCTTCTTTCATTTTGCCCTTTACATCCACTGACCAGAACACGCCTCCATAGCGGTGGTCAACAAAATTCTTTTCAATATAATTAAAGGCACGCCTGGCTGTTTGCAGGTATTTTTCAGCAGGAGAAAACAGGTGGGCCGCAGCAAAGGTCCATAATATCCTGCTGTTGAGCACCACACCTTTTGCTGCATCCGCAGGCACATTGCCGTTTGACACCGTCCCGTAAAAGCCGCCATTTTCATTATCCACCATGTTCTCCATCCACCATTCCAAAATAGAATGCAATTCTTTTTGAAGCTCTGCTTTGTATAAAGACAACGCCTCTTTTTTATTGTCCACCGTCAAATTCATTAGTTTTTATTTTTACTCTTTGCCGCCGGTACCAGTGCTTCCTGCTGGTTTTTATCAATCAACGCTGTTAATGTTTTTACTGTTTCAAAAGAAGTGAAGCCATCAGGCGCCGTGTTCATCACATAGTCAACCAGCTTTTCAACAGAGCTTACCGCCACGTGCATTCTTGTATCCGAAGAAGCATAATAGATAAAGACTGTACCATCCGGCTCTGCGATCCAGCCGTTGGCAAAAGCAACGTTTGATACATCGCCTACCCTTTCTTCTCCCTCCGGCGCAATAAAATAGCCGGCAGGCTTATAAATTATCCTGGTAAGGTCTTTTAAGTCTGTCATGAACATATACAGCACATAACGCAAACCGGCGGCAGTATTCCTTACGCCATGCGCCAGGTGCAGCCAGCCTTTACCGGTTTTGATCGGCGCAGGGCCTAACCCGTTTTTCATTTCGGATATGGTGTGATACACCCTGTGGTCAATCACCGTTTCCTTTTCAATCACTGCTTTTTCTATGGAATCGCTCAGGCCAAAACCGATGCCACCGCCTTTGCCTGCTTCGATAAAGCTATCCTGCGGTCTTGTATAAAAAGCATATTTGCCATCAACAAATTCGGGATGCAGCACCACGTTGCGCTGTTGCGGCGAAGGCGTCACCAGGTCTGGCAATCTTTCCCAGCTTATCAAATCTTTTGTTCTTGCAATACCGCACTGCGCCACTGCTGATGACTGGTCTGATTCCGGCACAGTCGGATCACGCCTTTCTGTACAGAACAGGCCGTATATCCATCCGTCTTCATGCTGCACCAAACGCATGTCATAAATATTGGTATCCGGTACATCCGTTTCCGGCATTTGTACGGGATAATCCCAAAATTTAAAATTGTCAATGCCATTGGTACTTTCAGCTATGGCAAAAAAAGATTTCCTGTCTGTTGCTTCCACCCTCGGCACTAAAATGTATTTATCATTCCACTTAATAGCGCCTGCGTTCAGCACCGCATTGATACCAAAGCGTTCCATCAGGTGCGGATTGGCGTCAGCATTCAGGTCATATTTCCAGGATAATGGTACATGCGCTGCCGTTAGTACCGGGTTTTTATACCGGTCAAAAATGCCATTACCATTTTCCTGCTGTTCATTCGGCAATTGCAATAGTTCTTCGTGTGCTTTTTCCAGTTTTGCCAACCGCTCAAAAAAAGTATGCTTCATAATCAGTTTGAATTAAAAAGTGAATCAATCTTCTAATTTATCCCACCATGTTTTTTTCAGGATAAATGCAATTATGATGAGTAGTATAATTGTAATGAGTAAAGGCAGCTTCAGCCACAATACCACGTACATGGGTAAAATGGTCATGCAGCATTGTGCAATGATGCCCAGCGCCACATTGAACATATCCAGTGCGAAGCGTTTATTCGCCCGGAAGCCCGGCTCTTCTGCCTGGACGAGCTCATGCACCGGTTTCCAGAAGCCCCAGGGACGTACCGTTCGGTAAAAAGCTTTTAGGGTAGCCGTTTCTGTTGGTGGCGCTGTGTACGTGCCGATGAGGCAACCAGCTATTGACAACGCAAATAATACAGGGAAATAATACAGCATTTCATTGCCCGGGATGATCTTTGAAAAAACCATCGCCCCTGCAATGCCTGCAAGCATCCCGTAAAAAAAGCCATTGGCATTAAAGCGCCACCAATACCACTTCAATACATTGGCAGCAATATAGCCGCCATATAAGCCGGATACTATCCATTGCAAAATTTCATTTACATCTTTTGCAAAGAACCCGAATAGCACACCGGTAGCTACTACCACCACGCCGGTAACATAGTTCATCGTCATTATTTTTTTGGTGGAAGCAGCAGGATCTATATACTTTAAATAAATGTCATTTACGATGTAGGCCTGCGCTGCATTTAATGTACCTGAGAATGTACCCATAAAAGCGCCAAGCAACCCTGTCAGCACCAATCCTAAAATGCCCACCGGCAAAAAGTTATTGATGGTGGCAGGCAATATTCTTTCAAAATCAACACCGCCTGTTCCGTTGCTTACATTGAGCTGGTTGTAATACAGCAGGCCCAGTACGGTCAAGCCTATCACCATTGAATAACGAACCGGCAATAATATAATGGAAACAAAACCCGTCATTTTGGATGCTTCTTTCGGAGATTTCGTTGATAATATTTTTTGCATATCATAATTGGGCGCAGGGCCGGCGCCGGCAGCAAATACACCTTTCAGCAGCATCATCATGAAAAATATCCCGAATAAGCTGTAACCATCATCTTCAATTTTTTTATTGGCATCGGCAATGATATTACTCCAGTCAAGGTTTAAGTGTGAACCAAAGAATGGATTATCCCATCCCGGCGGCACATGCAACGATTGCCCTCTTAAATGCAGCAGGGCAATCACCGCAATGGAAATGCAGCCAATGGTCATGATTGCATACTTAATCAAATCGCCGAGCACAATGCTGTGCATACCGCCAAGAATGGAATAGAACATTGCAAAGAGTGTAAAAACAATGCCGTAAAAATGTGCTACATATTGCGGTGCAATATCAAAAGGTACATAACCTTTCACCACATCCCAGGGAATAAATATTTCAATGAACTTGCCGAGGCCTACAAAGCCATACGCCAAAAATCCAAGGCAACCGATTAATGCAAAAGCCACCACGATGTTGTGGGAGCCTTTTACGCCTTTGCCGGCAGCACCAAATCTTGTGGTAAGCCATTCGGCTCCCGTATTGGCATTTGACCTTCTTAACCATTTGGATAAATACATCATGTTAAACACCTGGTTGAATACCGGCCACAGCCAGGGTATCCAAATACTTTTCATGCCATATACAAAACATAATGATACCATCCACATGGTACCGCTGATATCAAACATATCCGAAGCATCGCTCATGCCCAGCATATACCAGGGAAGCTTTTTCCCTCCCATCAGGTAGCTCTCTTTATTCTGCCTTGCCTTTTTTCGGAGGTACCAGCCAATTAAAACCATTGATACCAGGTACAAAACAATAATGCTGATGTCTACTAGCTGTAATTTCATTTTCCTTTATTAAAGTTTAAGAAGTTCAAAAAGTTCAAGAAGTTCAAGAGGTTCAAGAGGTTTAAGAGGCTGGGTGAACATCTTAAACTTTTGAACCTTTGGAACCTTTTGAACCTTTTGAACTTATCTATATAACCTCCAGTTTGCAATGTCTTTTTGAAACAGTGTTCTCTTCGCTTTATAGAACGTTTTAAAGTCTCCGGCTGTTTTTTGCCCTTTGTAAGGAACATAAAATTCAACTTCATTGTTTGGTTTTATCCCTGCATTTCTCCAGCCCAATACATAAGCAATGTTATGCCTGCTTACTACAGGCAAAAAAGTTCCTGTCCACCAGGTGCTGTCATCCATATTACCGCCAAATTCTGTAAGTGCCGGCACTTTATTGTTTTCCGCCGCAATATCTTCCAGCATGGTAAGCATATTGTCAAGATTGCTTACATACTGTTCTTTGGGAGTATTGCGCTGGTAAATATCAAACCCGATGATGTCCACCCATTCATTGCCTGGATATTTTTCTAAAAACGCTTCTTTAGAGGAAAACTGGTCGGTGTTATACACATATAAAAGATGGTGCAGCTTTTTTTCATCTCTTAAATAAGATACTGTGAACTGCCAAAGGCTTTTAAATTCTTCTGCCGTGCAATGGCTGCCGCCCCACCAAAACCAATTGCCGTTCAGCTCATGAAAAGGACGGAACAGAACAGGGATCATTTTCCCGTTCTCATCCTTGAGCTGATTCATAAAGGCAGCTACCTTATCCAGCCATGACCTGTACAATTCGTTTTTACTGCCGCCGGGCAATATAGAAGCAACGGTGCCTTCTGCAGGTTCCCACGCAGATTTACCAGTAAGCGGGTTGTTCAAATGCCAGCTGATGGTGATGAGGCCTCCTCTTTTATAACCGTCTTTGATAAACTGCTGCATTTTTTTAAAAGGCACACTGTCTAAATTTACAGCAGCATCCATTTCCAGCCGTCCCAATTCCCAGCCATATACCGCGGGATAATCACCGGTTACCTCTTTTACATCGCTCCTGCCGGGCTGGTATTTCCAGCCTACGCCATAAGCCAGGTCGTCCTGGTGGCCGAACAGGAAACCTGTATTGCGAAGTGTATTTAAATTTTTATACAATGTTCTTGTTTGAACGGCAGCATTTGTATCAGCAGGTAAAAATGTTTTCCTATTAAGCACCTGCAATGCACTGCTGATGACCGTCCATGTGCTGCTGTCGCTGTTGAACACCCCGTTTAATCCCTGTTCTTCCATCGGCGGGTCACCCCGGTAATCATCTCCTTCTTTCCAGGATATTTCCCCAGTTTTAGGATACACTACACCGTTATATGTCCAGAAATTAGCGCCCGCTATTGCACCGTTGTTTTGGACACTCTGTTCCCATGAAGAAAAAACAGCCGCATAGTAGCGGTCACGCAAAGCGGTTGTTGCTGAAGGCTCATATATATGGCCATCCCTGGGTAAGCCAAATTCTTCAATCACCAGGGGTTTTTTTATTTTTCTTGCAGCGGCAAGGTGCCTGCTGATATACGACCCGGTTCTGGAAAGCACCTGTGAAAAATCAGCTTCCATTGTTGCCGGCTTAAACCAGCCCCAGTTTTTGGGCCAGATGTGCATGGTAAGGTAATCAACATTTTTATCAGCATGTACCTGTTCAAAAAGCTCCATGCTTTCTGTTCCCATTTCACCTTCGGTGCCAAGCGTCACCAAATGGTTTTTATCTTTTGCTTTGATAAAAGCCGCCACATCGCTGTTCCATTTTTTGTAATCTTCATTGGCCGCAGGACGCATGGGCCTTGGCTCATTGGCCAGTTCCCAGGCCATGATGGCCGGCTCATTGATGTATTTTTTGCCTGAAATTTTATTGGTGTGTCCAAGAATGTAAGCCACCTGCTTTAAGTAATCTTTTTTACAATCATCGCAGCTGTAAAACCGGCTCACATAGTCCCTCATCTCATCCCAGTTCAATTTCCGCCTGAATACAGAATCTTCAATCAGCCCGTTCCACCGCAGGTATTGGAGAAAGCCACCTGTCCATTCCCAGTTATTGCTCAGGAACAAAACAGCCTTCATTTTTCGTTTATCCAGCTCCGTTAGCAAAATATCCAGCCCGTTCAGTATCCTTTCGTCAAATTTTCCCTTTTCAGGCTGCAATGGCGGCGCTACCCTTTGCACCCCGTTCACAAAACCTTTTCCTTCTGCAGCGGCCATCACCCTTATATTGTTAATGCCTTTTGATTGTAAA
>JBEHYP010000089.1:0-16373 GCA_048498115.1 Bacteroidota bacterium
TGGCGTCCGTATTTTTAATGTGGCAGGGCAGGCAGACGGTCAATTGACAGATATAGCTTATATAGTTGACCTTGATAAAAAAATAGAATTCTTTTTATCTGCCACTATTGACTGCGGGGAAAACGATGAGAGCAATTATGATTATGAAAGCATAGGTCTTCCTTTTCTGAAGCACCTGGGACAGGTAGTTTATGAATATGAAACAAAAAGAGAAAAAAGAATTATACCGGATTTGGGAGAAGTGAAGTTTGAATACGACAGGAAATAGAAAAATTAATTCAACTATCTTATTTTTACCGCCTAAAAAATCACCGCTATATGGCATACAATCTACTCAAAGGAAAAAAAGGAATCATTTTTGGTGCGCTGGATGAAAAATCAATTGCATGGAAAACAGCTTTGCGATGCTACGAAGAAGGTGCACAGCTTGTGCTTACCAATGCACCGGTGGCTATGCGTATGGGTGAGATCAATAAACTGGCTGCGCTGGTTGGTGATGCGCCGGTAATTCCATGCGATGTCAGCAGCAACGAAGATGTGCTGAACCTGCTTACCAAAACAATGGAGCATTTTGGCGGTGGCGTGGATTTTATCCTGCATTCCATTGGGATGAGCCTGAATGTACGCAAAGGCAAACAGTATACGGAGATTGATTATGGGTTTAATCAAAAAACACTGGACATATCTGCTACCAGCCTGCACCGGGTGCTGGCCACGGCCATGAAATTAGATGCCATTAACGAGTGGGGGAGTGTGGTGGCGCTCACATACATTGCGGCCCAGCGTGTATTTCCTGACTACAATGAAATGGCTGA
Organism: Bacteroidota bacterium; assembly: GCA_048498115.1. Taxonomy (GTDB): domain Bacteria; phylum Bacteroidota; class Bacteroidia; order Chitinophagales; family Chitinophagaceae; genus Ferruginibacter. The sequence goes on from JBEHYP010000089.1 coordinate 816, forward strand.
TGCCAAATCTTTGCTGGAAAGCATCTCCCGCAGCTTTGGCTACCACTATGGCGTGAAAAAGCATGTGAGGGTAAACACTATTTCGCAGTCACCTACAAAAACTACGGCCGGCAGCGGCGTAAAAGGTTTTGACGGCTTTATCAACTATGCAGAAAAAATGAGCCCTTTGGGCAATGCCTCTGCTGAAGATTGTGCCAACTACTGCGTTACCCTTTTCAGCGACTTAACTAAAATGGTTACCATGCAAAACCTTTTCCATGATGGAGGGTTTTCTTTTACCGGTGTTACGCAGGCGGTAATTGAGCAGATGGAAAAATAACGTTGACATCGTTTAAATCGTTGAAAAGCGGTTAAAGGTTTTCAGCAATAACGATCTGAACGATTGAGATGGCTCAAACGTTTTCAACGATCGGATAAATCTTCCTTGTAATTGTATTCTGATAACTCGCTTTTTCAATGCCCTGCACCCAGCGTATGGTATACATGCTGTTGGTTAAAAAAACTTCATCTGCATTTAATACATCTTCAATCGTAAGGGCTGTTTCCGTTACTTCCCATTCGGTTTGCCGGAGTGTTTTTATTAAATATTCTCTCACGATACCGGCTACACAGCCTTCCGTAAGCGCCGGAGTATACACCTGCCCGTCTTTTACGATAAAAACATTGGCAATAGTGCTGTCGCATACCCGGCCATGCACATTCAGCAATAAGGCATCATTCCATTTTTCTTTTTTTGCATGCAGGGCAGCCATGGCATACGGCAGGTAATTGTTATGTTTAAGATTGCTCAAAACATCACAGCTTTTTTTTACAGCATTATATATACCTGCCACAAGCCCGTTGCTGTTCCATTCCCCGCTGCTTGCTGTCAATGCTGAAGTTTGAATGATGTAATTGGGATGGTTGCTGGCTGCATCATACAGACCTCCATCGCCTCTTATTATTTGCAGCCTTACCCTTGCAGGTGAATGCTGGTTTTTACCGGCAAGAGTTATAACTTCTTCTGTTAATTGTTCCGGCGAAAAATATTTTGGTATATCAAAGCCCAGCACGTTCATTCCTCTCCACAAACGGGCGAAATGCTCATCTCCCAGTACCAATCTTCCATCCAGCAATTTCATGGTTTCGAAAATACCATCGCCATAGCGCAGGCCCCGGTTATCAGCACCAATGATAGCTGCCCCTTCTTTGTATGTTTTGCCGTTGTAAATAAAATGGCCCATTTTTCAAAGTTAACGGCACAAGGATAAACCTCATCTTCCGGGTAAGCAAAAAATAAATCCCGCCACAGGCGGGATTTATCAAATCATCATTACATTAATAACCCCAAAAAATTATTTGCCGGCAGTATCTTCATCAAGAATGTTATTTTTAACGGCGTATAAAATGAGGCCGGCGGTGCTTTTAGCGCCGGTCTTTACTTTCAGCTTGTCCCTGATGGCCTCCACGGTACGGGGGCTTAAATCCACGATATCCGCAATTTCTTTAGTGCTTTTTTCTTCACACATCAGTTTCAGTATCAGCATTTCTTTATCTGTAAGGTTTGCTTCCGCCTGCACCATTTTTTGCGGCGTCATGTTATTTTTGGTCTTCAGGTTGTTCAGCAGCGCCTTATTGGTAAGTGCATTAAAAAAATATTCCTGTTCATAGCAGGTTTTAATGGCTTCATATATCACTTCGCTGTCGCTGGTTTTGCTCAGGTAGCTGTTGGCGCCCAGTTCCATCAGTTTGGTGATCATACTGTGGTCGTCCATCATGGTGAGCATAATTACTTTTATATTTGGCCAGTTCTTTTTTATCTCAGGAAGGGCGCTGATGCCGTCCATAATAGGCATTTGTATATCGAGCAGGATTACATCCGGCTGTATCATCTTCAGCATATTGAGCAGGTGCATTCCGTTATCAGCCTCTGCAATTACTTTCACATCTTTCTTGGCACTCAATGCAGTTTTTACGCCGGCCCTGTACAGCACGTGGTCGTCTGTAATCAATACTTTAATAGGTTCTGCTTGGTTTGTAGGCATTTTAGTATGATTTGAAGCTTACATAGGTTTTTTACTAAACGAAAGACTGCAAGTTCATTATATTTTCTTCAATTATTTTGGTAAAACTACGTTTTCTTTTGCGATGTGGAAAATACGGTATGCAAAATTTTTGAGGTAAATTGCTGTGTAGATGCTCTAAAAAACATCAGGGCTGCCTGGAAAAATAAAAGGTTACAGCTTTTGCCATAACCTTTTACTTATATACATCAAATAATTCCTTAAATATCAATGGCTTCTCCATAAGCCGCTGCTGTAGCTTCCTTCAGCGCTTCACTCAGCGTGGGATGGGGGTGCACGGCGTTTAAAATTTCATGCGCCGTAGTTTCTAATTTACGGGCTACCACCGCTTCAGCAATCAGGTCGGTCACATTGCCGCCTATCATGTGGCAACCTAAGAACTCACCATATTTGGCATCAAAAATTACTTTTACAAAACCGTCTGTTGTACCGGAAGCCACCGCTTTACCACTGGCAATAAAAGGAAACTTACCCACTTTTATTTCATAACCGGCATCCTTAGCTGCTTTTTCAGTATAGCCTACAGAAGCAATTTCGGGCAGGCAATAGGTACAGCCCGGGATATTATTGTAATCCATCGGTTCAGGGTGATGACCGCTTAAATGCTCTGCTGCATTGATGCCTTCTTTGGAAGCCACATGAGCCAACGCCTGGCCGGGTGTGCAGTCGCCGATGGCGTAAATGCCGGACACACTGGTTTGCTGAAAACTATCCACTACAATTTTGCCTTTCTCTGTCTTGATGCCCAATGCTTCCAAACCAATATTTTCTATATTGGCAACCACACCCACGGCGCTTAACAAAATATCAGCTTCCAGTGTTACCTCTCCGGTGGGAGTTTTTACTTTTGCTTTTACGCCGGCACCGCTGGTATCTACACTTAATACTTCGCTGCTGGTCATAACAGCAATGCCCTGTTTCTTGAATTGTTTTTCCAGCTCTTTGCTGATATCATCATCTTCTACCGGAACAATCTTCGGTAAAAATTCTACGATAGTAACTTTTGTACCGAGACTGTTATAGAAATACGCAAACTCGCTGCCGATGGCGCCGCTGCCGCATACGATCATAGAGGCAGGCTGGGTGGGCAGGCTCATGGCTTCACGGTAGGCGATGATCTTTTTACCGTCAACCGGCATATTAGGCAGCACTTTTGCCCTGCCACCGGTGGCGATGATGATATTTTTGGCTTCCAGTACTTGTTTGCTGTTATCCGCTGCCGTCACTTCCAGTTTGCCGGGGGCAACCAGTTTGCCGTAGCCCATGATAACATCAATCTTATTTTTCTTCATCAAAAACTGCACGCCCTTGCTCATTTTATCGGCCACGCCGCGGCTGCGTTTAATTACGCCGCCAAAATCAGCAGCAGGGTTTTGCAGGTTGATGCCATAATCAGCAGCGTGCTTTGTATATTCATACACCTGGGCACTTTTGAGCAATGCCTTTGTCGGGATACAGCCCCAGTTAAGGCAGATGCCGCCAAGGCTTTCTTTTTCTACTATTGCCACTTTTTTGCCTAACTGGCTTGCCCTGATAGCAGCAGGATAACCGCCGGGGCCGCTGCCAAGAACTATTACATCGTATGCCATGTCTATTTAGTATTTAAGATTTTAGATTTAATATTAACGGTTGCGAAGGTAATTTAAAGGAGGTAAAATGCAAACTTTTACTGGTCAGACCCGGGACGGTCAGACCAGTAAAAATTAACTGCTTATCTAAAACAATTAATTTAGTAACTGGTTTAAACGCTGTAAAAAAATATTTGTAATGAAAAGAACATACTTCTTAGGCATGGCTTTGCTGCTGGCAATGGCAGCCAATGCGCAAACGCTCCCTGCATGGAAAATTACCGATGTGGCGGATTATTACAGTAAAAAAACAGATTCCGTATATGTCATTAATTTCTGGGCTACCTTTTGCGTGCCCTGCGTTGCAGAAATGCCGCACCTGCAAAGCATCACAAAAAAATATGAAGGCAGAAAAGTGAAGCTGCTGCTGGTAAGCCTTGACCTTCCTTCGGTATATCCTCAAAAGATCATTTTGTTTGCCAAGCGGCATAACATCACAGCAAGCATGGCCTGGTTGAATGAAACCGATGCTGATTACTTCTGCAATGTGATTGATAAAAAATGGAGCGGCTCTATTCCTGCCACTTTAATTGTGAACGCTGCCACAGGATACAGGCAATTTTACGAGAAAGATTTTACTGCTGAAGAATTTGAAACGGAATTAAAGAAAGCAATTTCACAATAAGCAATTGATAATATGAAAACAGGCAAGGGATTACATGAATACCTTGCCTGTTTATTGTAAGAGCTCTACAGCTAAATCACATTGCCAATTGACAATTGAATCTATAATCTATGCTGCTTTTCTCTTAATGCCGCACCCCACACTTTTTGTTTCCTTGGTGGATACATCTTTACCGGCAACCACTTCGTCAATGGCAATTTGCAGGTGCTTACGCGTTACTGCAGTTTCATCAGAAGGGCTGTTGTCAATAGCACCGTGATAAACAAGCTTCAGGTTTTTGTCAAACAGGTAACATTCAGGTGTGCGGCTGGCACCAAAAGCGTCTGCTATTTCGCTGTTCTCGTCTACTACATAATTCCATTTATATCCCTGGTCTTTTGCGTATGCTTTCATTTCATCAAAGCTGTCCGCGCCGGAACGGTTGGCTTCATTGCTGTTGATGATGATGACGCCGATATTATTCTTCTCAGCATAAGCGGATATTTCTTTTGTCCGTTCCTGGTTCTTGATAACAAAGGGGCAGGTGTTGCAGCTGAACATTACCAGTAACCCGTTTTTTAATTTGGCCTGTTGCAGGCTGGTTTCTTTACCGGAAATGGCCTTTAATTTTTTATCCGCTTTTGGCAGAGCGCTGCCTATGGGCAATGGGTCTGCAGTGGTAAATGCAAATAATATAAATGCAGACAGGATTGCGGCGGCTGATAATAGCTTTTTCATACAATGAATTTTCCATAAAATTATTCATCATTACCTGGTTTTGCAAGCCGCTTATGTAATTTTTGATATCGTGTTTTCCTCTTCCTGCCGCTGCTCTGCCATCGCTTTGAGTGATTTAATGCTCACGTTCAGCTCAAAGCCTACCAGCAATACAAAAGAGTTGATATATATAAGCGCCATCAGCACAATGATGGTGCCGATGGAGCCGTACAGGGCATTGTACTTTCCGTAACTATTTACAAAATAGGAAAAACCCAATGTAGCCAGCACACTTAAAAAAGTGGCGAATATGGTTCCCGGCGATGCTATCTTCCATCTTTTATGCACAGCAGGAGCATACTTGTAAATAAAGGCAATGGAATAAAATATCAGCGCCAGCATGAATACCCACCGCACATAAAAAATAATTTCGCGGATGGTGAAATTTTTAACCCCTATCCATTTAAGCACGGCACCCTGTGCGATTAGTAAAATAAGGCAGCCCAGCACCAGCAGGAAGAGAAGGGAGGTTAACCGTATGGCAACCCACCGGTCGTGGAAGCTGTTGCGTTTTGAAAAACCGATATAATTTTTATTGAACGAACGCATGATCCCCATCACGGCGTTGGAAGCAAAATACAGGGCCAGCACAAGGCTGAAAGACAATAAACCGATCTTTGCATTGTCAATAAAAGAATCTACAAACTTTATCAGGTTTTGGTTATACACTTTCGCCGGGATAATATCGGTTATCAATCCATGCAGCTCCCTTTTTAAGGCAGACCTTTTTATCAGCGGCAGGCTGGGCACCAGCGTAAACAGGAACAGGAATGAAGGGGGTATGGCCATGATGAAATTATACGAAATGGCCGATGCCCTTTCTGTAATGCCTGTTTTTTTTACCTGTTTTAAAAAGAAAATAACCACGTCATACAACGGTACGCCTTCAAACCCCGGCAGGTGTATTTTTTTTGATTCCCTTATTGCAAAAGCAACAGGAGGCAATGTTAATATGATGCGTTCTAATTTGGTCAATTTTTAATGTTGTTTGATCGTTTCTTGTTACCTGTTCTATGTTTCCCGTTATGGCCTTCCAGGTTTGATACTTTTGCTATGCAGTACAAAGCTGGCACTTAAAAGAACGGGAAACGAGTAACAAGGAACGGTTTATTCTTCCCTTCCCTCCGCTTTTCTTGCCATCAATGTATCCAATGCCTCCTGGTAAGCCTTTGCATAGCGAAGGTGCTCTTCATACGTTGCAGCAAAATTAGAATAGCCGTTCAGTTCAGGCTTGGCAACAAAATATAAATAATTGGTGGCGGGCGCATTCAATACCGCATCGATTGTTTTTTCGGATGAGGTGCAGATTGGTCCCGGTGGCAACCCTGTATTTATATAAGTATTGTAAGGCGATTGCACCGCTAAATGTTTTTGATAAATGCGGCGAAGGTCAAAATTTTTCAATGCAAACTTTACCGTGGGGTCAGCGCCCAATTTCATGCCTGCTGACAGCCTGTTGAGATATACGCTTGCTATCTTTCCTTTATCCTCATCCTTTGTTGTTTCTTCTTCCACGATACTTGCCAGCGTATATACCTGCACGGTAGTAAGGCCTAAGGCAGCTGCTTTTCTCTTTCTCTCATCCGTCCAGAAAATTTGCCGTTGGTTATACAGTGGCTGAAAGATATCATGAAAGGAAGCATTCCACAAAATGCTGTAGCTGCCGGGCAATATGCCTGCTATTACCGTATTGGTGTCTAGTTGGTAAGCCGCCAGTGAGTCATTTGAATTTAAAAAACCTTTGACCTGTGCAGAGGGACATTCAAAATTGCCGGCAATCTTATCTATAAGATCCTCTCTTGTCCTGAGCTTGCTGATCACAAGGTTCACCGGTGTTTGCCTGCCTGATTGCAGGAGCTTTGCAATGCTGTAAACACTGGCGCCTTTCTCAATTATATAGCGGCCGGGCAATACGTTTTTATCATAGCCCAGGAATTGGGCGGCATATTTAAAAATGCGTTGGTGCTTTACAAAGCCGCCTGTTTGCAGCAGGCTTTCTACCCGCTGAAAATTGCTGCCCGTTTTTATGTAGAGGATTTTTTTGTCTTCCGGGAAAACAGTACTGCCGGAAAGGAATATACGCCATGCTAAAAAAGCAATAACGGCGATCAATGTAATAACGGCGTACTGAACTAGTTTTTTTAAAGACATATCACCGGCTGTTTGGCAAATGTAAAAATAAAGAACCCCGCCGTAAAAGGCGGGGTATAATATTTTCTAAAAAATAACTTAATGCCTGTTGGTATCCGGTGTTGTGGTGCCGGGTAATGTGGTTTGCGGGGCAGCTTGTTTTGAAGGGGCGGAAGAAGGCGCATTGTTCATCAGCTCACTGCTTTTAGACGTACTGCCGCCATTGGTGGGAATAAAAGCAGGGGATAACAGGCACAATACTGCTACAGCGCCGGCAAAAATCCAGGTGCCTTTTTCGAGCACATCAGTGGTTTGCTTTACACCCATCAGCTGGTTGCTTACGCCGCCAAATGTGCCGGACAATCCGCCGCCTTTGGGGTTTTGCACCAATACTATCAGGCCCAATATTATTGAAACAAGAATGATCAAAATTGCAAATAACAACATATCACTTTTCTTTTATCTGGTTAATTTTGGCTGCAAAGTAAGCGCTTTTGGGGGGATTGAGCAAACTTAATTTTTCCAGTATTTCCACTGCTTTATCCTGCCTGCCCTGCTGCAATAATACATCTGCCATTGCCTCTGTAAGCACTTCCTCTTCCCGGTTCGATTTTTCAGCCAGTTTTTGAATATTGCCGTCTGTTGCCACATCTGCCGGTTGTGAAGACTGAACTAACTGCTGCGCATGGATCTTTTTCATCGTCTTCAGCCAGTCGGTAAAGCTTTTTAACTGTTTGCCAAGCTTGTCTGCTGTTTTTTCTTCTTCACTTAATTTAATTCCCACGCTGGCGAAATAATCTGTGGTGTGCAGCGGTTCAAAAAGCGGCGCATCGGTATTGCCTGCCGGTACCGTTTCAGCGGCACTTTCTTCAGCAGGTTTACCATTTGTTTCACCTGGCGCAACAGGCTCTTCTGCCCGGAGTTCTTCAGCAACACTGTTGAAAGTAATCGGATCCGGAACATTTTCTGTTTCCGTTGTCCGGGTATTTTCTTCTGTCATTGCATTAGCAGCAGTTTCTTCTGTGTTTTCATCTGCAGTATCAATATTGATTGCAGGCTCAATTACTTTTTCTTTTTGAGGATATGTTACAGGGCTTTCCGCTTCTTTACGGGCAATAAAATTTTCACCGGGTATTGTTTCATTGGCTTTTTCCGGCGTGCTGCCCATACCTGCCTCCAGCAATTGAAAATTCAGCCAGTAATTATTATTGAAAAGTGCCCCGGTTTTTTTCGCCTGTATTTTATAGCCTGCGGTATTTTCTTTAGTAAGCTGCAATAAATAAAATTGCGCCACGGAAAAATAGGGGTGCTCACCGGTAATGGCTTTCAGCTTATTTACGGTTTCTTCACCTGTAAGCCTGCTGTTAAATATGGACTCAAAAAGCAACCTGTGTTTTCCCATTGGTCAAAACTATAATTAAAAAAATAAACCGGGGCTTATGTTACCAGTTAGAAAATATTTTATTGAAAACGGCATCCACTATATTTCTTACTATTTCATCATTTTTTTCAACTTCTGCCTGAGAAAGGCTTTGATTGGCATTAAAATCAAAAGCATTTGACACGTCAGCTTCAAAGCTTTTCTTTTCGTCCAGCGAATTTTTAAAGATCAGGTGAAATGAAACATTCAGCCTGTTATTGCTGGTAGTGCCATTGGTAATACCGGAAGTAGTTACCGAATAATCAGACACATAGCCGCTGATATCATAATGTGCATTGTCATCATTTGTCTGCGTTAAACGGGTGCTGCCGATAATTTTTCGTTTCAGCCCTTCCGTTAGTTGCGGGCTTAGCTGCGGGTTCACATACCTCGCTTTGTTTTCAAGATAATTTACCCTGAATGTTTTTACTTCAGGCGGCACTGATGCATCGTTGAAAGAATACTTGCAGGTAGCGCAGCCGGAAAGAAGAGCAATAAGCAACAGGCAATAGGCAACGGGCAGGAATCTCCCATTAACCATTGACCATTGACCATTGGCCATTGACTTTTTATTCCTCAATATCATATTCTTTCAGTTTTCTGTACAGTGTCCTTTCGCTGATGCCCAGGTCAGAAGCGGCATCCTTGCGTTTTCCCCTGTGCTTTTTTAATGCTTTAATGATAAGCTCCTTTTCCTTGTCCATAATGCTCAGCGATTCTTCCACGGCTTCAGTATGCTGCACATCATCGCCATTGTGGTGAAGGATAACCGGCTGTGCGTAATTGCCGCCAACAACAGCAGGCTTTATTTCCGGCAATGAAACATTGTCGCCATTGTACACCGGTATGTGCTGTGCCATGGCAGGGTTTTGCAGCACATCAAAAAACATTTTCTTCAGCTCGTTCACATCTTTCTTCAGGTCAAAAAAGAGCTTGTATAAAATCTCCCTTTCGCTGGCAAACTCCTGCTGGCTTACGTGGCCTTTGCCCCCGGCCAGCACCGGCAGCCGGTTAAAATTATCCTGTGGCAAAAATTGCTGCAGCTCGGGCGCAGTTACTGTTTTATCTTTTGACAAAACAGATATTTGCTCTGCAATATTTTTCAGCTCCCTCACGTTGCCGGGCCAACTGTAATTCATCAATAAATTTTTTGCATCCTCATTTAGCTGAACAGGAGATGTTTTATAACGGTCAGCAAAATCCGCAGCAAATTTCCTGAAGAGGAGAGGAACATCTTCCTTCCTGTCTCTTAATGCGGGCACCCTGATAGGCACTGTATTTAAACGGTAATATAAATCTTCCCTGAACCTTCCTGTCTGCGAATGTTCTATTAATTCTTTATTGGTGGCTGCAATTACACGAACATCCGTTTTCTGCACCTTGCTGCTGCCCACACGGATGTATTCGCCTGTTTCCAGCACACGGAGCAGGCGTGCCTGCGTGCCCAACGGCAGTTCGCCAATTTCATCCAGGAAAATGGTACCGCCGTTTACCGTTTCAAAATAGCCTTTGCGGCTGTCAACGGCGCCGGTAAAAGAACCTTTTTCATGGCCAAATAATTCTGAATCTATTGTACCTTCAGGAATGGCGCCGCAGTTTACTGCAATAAAGGGATTATGTTTCCTGGCGCTTAGGGAATGAATGATTTGCGAAAATACTTCTTTGCCCACGCCGCTTTCGCCATTGATCAATACGCTAAGGTCGGTATTGGCCACCTGCACCGCAATATTCAATGCATGGTTAAGGCCGGGTGAATTGCCGATGATACCGAAACGGTTTTTTATACTTTGTAAGTCCATTATTTTATCCTTTTGATATAACCTGTCCAATCAATGTGCCTGTTGTGCATGCACCTACCTTCACATGAACATAGTCACCCTTAGAAAAGTTTTCTCCCGGGAATACTATCACTTTATTCTGGTCATTTCTTCCGTACAGTTCATTTTCGTTTTTCTTTGACGTGCCTTCTATCAATACCTTAAATGTTTTACCCACATCTTTCTGCATGCTTTCCAGCGAATGGCTGCGGTGCAGGTCAATCACTTCCTGCAGCCTCCTCTTCTTTTCTTCTTCCGGCACATCATCTTTAAACCTTCTTGCCGCCAGCGTACCCGGCCTTTCGCTGTAGAAATACATATAGGCCAGGTCAAATTTGCAATGAGCCATCAGGCTCAGTGTTTCCCGGTGGTCTTCTTCTGTTTCGCTGCAAAACCCGCTGATAACATCAGTTGAAATGCCGCAATCAGGTATGATCTCTTTAATGCGGTCCACCTTTGCCAGGTACCATTCCCTTGTATAAGTGCGGTTCATCAGTTGCAGCAGCCTTGTGCTGCCGCTCTGCACCGGCAGGTGAATGTAATTGCAGATGTTTTCGTATTTGGCAATGGTGTGCAGTACCTCGTCTGTAATATCCTTTGGATGCGAGGTAGAGAAGCGTACACGGAGCTGGGGGCTTACCAATGCCACTTTTTCCAGCAGCATTGCAAAGGTTACCACTTCATTTTTTTGTTCATCCACAAAATGATAGCTGTCCACATTCTGCCCCAGCAGGGTTACTTCTTTATAACCTTTTTCAAAAAGGTCTTTACATTCTGACACAATGCTGTTGGCATCACGGCTTCTTTCACGGCCACGGGTAAAGGGCACTACACAAAAAGAGCACATATTGTTGCAGCCCCTCATGATGCTTACAAATGCATTCACCCCGTTGCTGTTGAGGCGGATGGGGGAGATGTCGGCATAAGTTTCTTCACGGCTCAATAAAACATTCACTGCTTTTTGGCCGGTCTCTGCTTCCTGTATCAGTTGCGGCAGGGTACGGTAAGCATCAGGGCCCACCACTATGTCCACCAGTTTTTCTTCCTGTAAAAATTTATCTTTCAGGCGTTCGGCCATGCAGCCCAATACGCCAACCAGCATCCCCGGTTTAGCTTTCTTTACTTTCTTAAAATCGTTCAGGCGGTTGCGTACCGTTTGCTCTGCCTTTTCACGGATGGAGCAGGTATTGATAAAAATAAGGTCGGCCTCTTCCACGTTTTTGGTGGAGCCAAAGCCATTGTTTTGCAATATGGAAGCCACCACTTCTGTGTCGGCAAAGTTCATGGCGCATCCATAGCTTTCTATATAGAAATGCTTTTTAAAAATACTTTCTTTAACATGCACAGGCATAAAAGCTTCTCCCTGCCTGTTTTCATCGTGCTGTTTGGTGTTTATGATCTCTAACAGTTCCATCAAAAAAAATTGGACAGCAAAAATAAGTATTTATACCGGAAGTATGCCAGACTGTCAGTGCTGAACACTATCTTTAACTAAAATACTATGTATGAGGATATTCATTTTACTACTGCCTGCATTTATCCCATCATGCCTACAGGCGTAGGGCAAAAAAGAGGCTGCTGTTAAAGAGATCAATGCAGCAGAAGCAGCTTTTGCAAAAATGGCTGCTGAAAAAGGCATTGCGGAAGCCTTTACATTTTATGCCGCCGAAGATGCGGTGATCAAAAGGGGAAATGATTCTTTAATATATGGCAAGGCCGGCATTGCCCATTTTTATTCCCGGGAAGTATTTAAACAGGCCACGGTTATATGGGCGCCCGATTTCACCAATGCTTCTGAAAGCGGGGACATGGGTTATACCTATGGCCATTATACCTGGCGGGCAAAGGATGCCGAAGGAAAAATTTCAGAAAGTAAGGGAATATTTCATACGGTGTGGAAACGGCAGGCCAGCGGGGAATGGAAGTTTGTATGGGACTAATGGCCTGAAAAGCAAAGCCTTCCGTAGAAACGGAAGGCTTTTAACGATTGCTTGCCATATGAAAATTCTTAAAAAATATTTTTCGCCATTGTACTATTTTAACCAAATAGCATATTATATTTGCGCCTCAACGATTGGTAGCCATTTTTGCTCAATACCCACAAACGCTCAACTCTGACACAAAAGTAGGTTGGGCGTTTGTTATTTTAAAACCATCTTACAGGCCGTTTTATGATGCTTAACAGGGGGCATGTACAATAAAACCCTTGCTGGTATTGGCTTTATAAGAAAATTCGGAATGACAGCCAACCGAAAATTGCCGTAAAAAATGCGATAAATTCTACCGGAATGGAGCACTATCCGGTTTTTTGCCCAGTTCGGTCTTTACCTTTTCACTATCAGTCCCCGTTTCAAAAAACAACATTTTAACCGCAACAACGATCATCAATACAGCAAAAACCTTTTTCACAGTTTCCTGCGGCAATGCCAGCGCTATCCTGCTGCCGAAAAAGCTGCCGATTAAAAATCCCAGGGATATAATCACCGTTACTTTTATATCCACATAGCCCAGCTTGTAATATTGCACCACCCCGAATATGCCCACAGGCAGCAGTAAAATACCAAGAGAAGTGCCCTGCGCCATTTTTTGTGAAAAACCCAGGAAGAACACCAGCGCCGGAACAATGATAATTCCCCCGCCCACACCCACCATACCACCCAGCATCCCTGCCGCTATTCCCACCAGCAGCAGGATCGCAATTATTTGAACATCCATATTTGCTTTTTTAATGATCATTTTTTACCAAACTTTTTTGTATAGAACTCAATATCTTTTTGAATAATACGATAGGCAGCCTCCTTGTCTTCAAACTCATCAATGGCCACTACTTTATTCTCCAGCACTTTATAGTTCTCAAAATAATTTTTTAATACAGTGATAAAATGCTTAGGCAGGTCATTCACATTGCTGTAATGATTTACGGTGGGGTCTTTGGTGGCTACTGCAATGATTTTATCATCTTTTTCGCCATTATCTATCATCTGCATATTGCCGATAACGGTGGCTTCCACCAGGCAGAGCGGCTGTATGGTTTCACTGCAGATAACGAGTATATCCAACGGGTCGCCGTCTTCGCCAAGCGTTTGGGGAATAAAGCCATAATTCACCGGGTAATGAAAAGATGAATAAATTACACGGTCTAATTTCAGCAGGCCGGTGGTTTTGTCAATTTCGTATTTGGCACGGGAGCCCTGGGGAATCTCGATTAGTGCATTTACTACCTGCGGCGCTTTATCGCCGTAGTGTGCACCATGCCATGGATGAAGAACGTACATGAGAAAAAAGTTTTAGTTTATTAATTTATATCCAAGCCACGAAGCTGCTATACCCGGCACAATGCTGCCAATGATGTAGGCAATGCATAGAAAGGTTTTTCCTTCCTGCAGCAGCAATAAATTTTCAAACGAAAAAGCAGAAAACGTGGTGAAGCCGCCGCATATACCAGTGGCAAGAAACAATCTCCAGTTGCCGGAGCTGCCGTTCTTTATGCTGTATGCCGTCACCATGCCGATTACAAAGCTGCCGGCAATATTGATGAACAAAGTAGTGAAAGGAAATGCTTTGTTATTATACAGCAGGTTGCATGCATAGCGCAGCATGGTGCCCAATGCGCCACCCAGGCCTACCAATAAAAACTGCTTAATCATAGGTGCAATGTATTAAAGGTTTCCTGAAAAAGTATATTTCAGGTCAATAAGCCATTGCCCATCCATCTTTACCACTTTTATCTTGTTTTTTTCCTTCCTGTTAAAGCTGTTGGAATAATTTACGATGGTGACAGAGTCGCTTACATTGCTGATCTCGTTAATGATGATGTCTGCATTTTTATATTGCTCCAGCTCTGCTTTGGGGCGGCTTTTAAAATGTTCTTCAAACCGGTCGAAATACTGCTTATTGGTTTCTTCTTTCAACAGCAATTTGCCTGCATTTTTAAAATCGCTTTGCTGAATGTTGTGTATAAAAGCCCTTGCCACATCTATATCTGTATTGGGTACTTCATCCGAATGGCAGGAAAGAAGGAACAGGGTGCAAAGAAGCAGCAGGTAGTTGATATGTTTCATAAATAAAGCCTTTAGAGATTCCCTGCAAAGTAATAACAGTTTATTATCAATTCCCTTTTAAACCCTGCAGGTAAAAAAACATCTTTTGTCTTTGCACAAAAAATCATTTCAATGAAAAAACATAGAACAGCGCTGCTCATTGCCTTCCTGTTTATTTGCAGCATTTCGGAAGCGCAGGTTATCTTTATGCCGGGAAGGGGCATGGGATACGGGTACCGGGTGAGGCCCAGGGTAAGGCGCACCGCTCCCCCTACACAGCAAAACCAGCAATTGCCAAAGTTTGTCCCGGAAGTTACCATTTTTGCCGGTTATGGTTTTCCCAACCTCGACAAACTCCAGTTCCCTGACTTTTATGGATACTACCGCGGCAGTGCTATCAATACCACGGGCCCTTTGGCAGGTTCTGTAGATTATCGGTTCAGCCGGCATACCAGCGTGGGTATAATGGTGGTGCATGGTAAAACAGGCATGCCTTATTATGATATGAATGGTGCTGCCCCGGGCGCTTCCTTTACAGGTACTTTGGACAACTGGGCCGTAATGCTGAACCTGATGAATTACATACCGGTGCAGGGCAAGACAGTATCCCCTTATATCAGGACCGCAGTGGGGGCCAATATCTGGAAAGAAGATTATATGGATATGAATGGCGGCCACATACCGGCATCGGGCGCCCCGGCAGATCTTGCTTATCAATTAAGCCTCGGTACAACATTTAACCTGGGCAAACATTTCGGCTTATTTACGGAAGTAGGTTATGGTAAATATATAGTGATGGGCGGGCTGGCATGCAGGTTTTAATGCAGGAGCAAATTATCTATCAGCCTTACATCGTCAATAAAAGCAGCGGCAAGCGCCACTAATTTTGTTTGGCCATCCCAACGGGTAAGAAGCGAAAGGGTGGAAGCATCAGCGATCTCCACATAATCCGGCCTGAAGCCGCCGGCAATGAGTTTATTTTTCGCTTCTTCTTTTAACGAAGAAATATCACCGGGCCTGATGTGCTGGTTTATACAGTTGAGCGTCCCGCCGCCGCATGTCACGCTCAGGAGCCAGAA
>JBEHYP010000090.1:0-16297 GCA_048498115.1 Bacteroidota bacterium
AGGCACATTCCAGTAGGGGCTAAACACTACATATTTAAGGTCGCCGGTAAAGATCACTGTTTTATTCTGGCTTTTGCCTACTACCACGTTCATGTCAAAAGCAAGGGTATCATTATCAAAAACGTATAATTTGTATGCCGGGATATTTACCAGCAGGTAATTTTTTTGCAGTGTTTCCGGCACCCAGCGGCTGCGTTCCATGTTCACCATTATTTGTTCAATCCTTTTGGAGAGGGGATAATTCATTTCGGTAATGGTTCCCTGCCCTATAACGCCATCTTCTTTTAAACCCAGTCTTGATTGTAAATTTTTTACACCGCTTTCCAGTGCCGCATCAAATACATCAGTAGTGTCAATTACGGTCATATCACCCATTAAGTACAGCCATTTTTTTATATCGGCAATTACTGTGGCAGAATCACCTACCTGCAATTTCTTTTTATCGGTTTTAATTACAGGAAGCTGGTTGCTTTTTTGTAGCTCATTCATTTTTTTTAATTGTTCTTTCAGCAGGTTATATTGCCTGTACACAGGCTCATCGGCCAGTATGTTTTTACCGGATAATGAATCAAGCAGCTGGTTATAAGAAATTTTCTTTCGCGGCAGCAGCCATTCTACAGCTGCAGCATCTTTATCGCTGAGCCCCTGCCACGCATATTTTGCATAAGCCAGGTATTGGCCTGTAAGCATCAGGTCAAGCAGGGGAGAGGGCCTGCCTTCCTGTTGCACATTTTCCATCAGCGTGGTAAACTGTTCTTTGTAAGGTATTTTATCAGGCAGGCCTTCATCGCTGATATTTTCCACCCGGTTATAAATATTGCCGGCTGTTTCTACCAGGCCATTGGCATCAAACCATGCATAGGCAAAATTTCTTTTATGGTAAAACGAATCAATATCTTTTTTAAAAATGCTGAACCGGGGAAAACTGTCCAGGAACTGCCCGATGACAACACTGTCAAATGTAAGCTGGGTTTGCGGGCTGAAGCTGCCGGGAATAGTAAGGTCTTTTACCAGGGCAGGCATGGAATCTTTTTTTGCTGTTGCTTTTGCAGTATCGCCGTTATTGCCGCACGAGATGAACAGTAAAACAAAACTAACGGTAACGAATAATGTAAATAATGGGGATGTTTTAAGCATAACAAAATTTTTATAAAGATACTGTTTGCCTCAAATTGTTTAGCCACTGGTTACAAGGATTAACGCAGGATGAGTTTCTGCATCTGCTCTATGGCCAGTTTCTTCATGTACCGGACATAGCCGGCATATTCGTGGCGCAACAAAAACGCCCCGTCAACTGACGGGGCATTTTTTTATAAAGTGTGTTGAATTATTCAGCTACCACTTCAAATTCTACTTCGGTTTCGTGGCTGTTGCCAAAGTCAATCTTTGCTTTGTAAGTGCCCAGCTCTTTCACATCATCAATGATGTGGATACGGCGGCGGTCAATTTCGTAGCCTTTTTGCTCACGGATAGCACGGGCTATCTGAACAGAAGTTACGCTGCCGAAAATTTTGCCGCTGGTACCGGTTTTAGCACCTACTCTCAAAGCGCCTTCAGCCAGTTTGGCGATCACACTGTTGATTTCAGCCAGTAATTTCGCTTCTTTTTTCTGCAGTTGTTTTTGCCTTTCTTCCAATTGCTTTTTATTGGAAGGGGTGGCTTCCACCGCAAATTTTTGAGGGATGAGGTAGTTGCGGCCGTAACCGTTTTTCACAGTTACCAGTTCATTGGCGCCGCCAAGGTTATTCACATCCTGAATTAATATTACCTGCATTGTTTTTGCATTTTTACCCAATCTTTTTAGAGACTTTCATTAAAAGGATAAGCCTTTTAAATTAGGGTGGTGAAAAAATTATTTTAATAAGTCTGTTACGTATGGAAGAATGGCCATTTGACGGGCTTTCTTCACCGCATCGCTCACTTTACGCTGGTACTTCAAAGAGTTACCGGTAAGGCGGCGGGGCAACAATTTACCCTGCTCGTTCAAAAACTTTTTCAAAAAGTCGGCATCTTTATAATCAATATAATGAATGCCTAATTTTTTAAAGCGGCAGTATTTTTTCGGGCGCTTATCAGCTTTAATGGCTGTAAGGTATTTTATCTCATTTGGTTTTGCCATGATTATGCCTCCGCTTTTTCAAGTTTTTCAGATTTTACGCCACTTCTCTTTTTAGCATTGTACTCAACGGCGTATTTGTCGAGTGCAGTGTACATGTGACGCATTACTGATTCGTCACGTAAAAGTTGAGTTTTCAACTTTTCATTGAAGCTGGATGGCGCAGTATATTCCAATACCCAATAAAGGCCGGTGGTCTTTTTGGCTATGGGATACGCCAGTGATTTTAGTCCCCAGGGATTGGTGTGCAATACTTCTCCGCCATTTTCTTTTATTAAGGCAGCGTATTTGTTCTGAGCGGCTTTAAATTCCTCTTCAGACAGCACAGGGGTAAAAATCACCATCAATTCGTAATTGTTCATTTCCCTGATTTTGTGTTTAAAAAATGTTGTTTATCCCACTGATTTTTCAACGGGGCAGCAAAGGTAGGGGTTTGAAGGCAAAAATCAAAGGCAAATTTCCGGTCGGCACCGCAGGTCAGACCGGGGTTAGCCATGACCCGATAGCTATTGGATTTCACGAATGGCCACGAATGAATTGTTTAGCCATCCGGCCTTTATCGGGACAGGCAGATTACACGGATTAGCACAGATTTGGGGCTGTGAGCAACATATTGAAAATCAACAGTTGTTGCGGCTTTCGCTGTAAGTCCGGCACAAAACCATTGCTTCAATTCCTCACCCGGCTTTCCGCTATATCCGCCAGCTCGTGAGCAGTTTATTTTTTTCAGCCAATCTCTGCGACCTCTGCGCCTCTGTGTGGGAACCCTCATCCGGTCTGACCTTCGGTGCCGACCGAGAAACGCCTTTTTACTTTTTACTTTACATTCACCCTAACCCCCTCACTATGGCTTGTAAACTCCGGCGCATACATGCACTGGATAGTGGTAATGCCATTGCTGAAATTGCCTTCATGCGTTACAAAAAGCGGGTACTCAAACACGTAAGTGCCTTTATTGAGCCAGTTGAAAAAGAAATTGGTGCTGGCATCTTTGGTGCTTTCGTAATAGCCAAGGCCGCCCTGGTATTTGTAGCCACTTAGCACATTCACCGGCTCCATGCAGGCTGCCCTCATGTCTTTCATGTGTACATATTCCATATCACGGTCCACACGGAGTTCTATCCTTACTTTTATTTTACCGCCTACTTTTAAAGCAGTGCCGTCTTCCACAGCATCCAATACAGGGCCTTTATCGGTGTTTCTTTCCACAAAAAGTTTCTTTACTAATTTCAAAGGTGTTTCTGCCGAAGTAATTTTATCCAAATCTTCAAAATATTGCCAGTACACAGCGCCCCAGCTTGTTGAGGAATTGGGTTGTTTAGAGGCCGGAGAATTAATGCTTACTGAAATGTTTCCCATTCCAGGGTTTACTTCTTTCCCTTCAATCCTCTTTTTAAAATAGCCTGTTCCTGCTTCTTCATTATCACTTTTAATGGTCTTGTTTCCTAAATTAATCGTTACCTGTTTTTCTTCTGCCAGCCAGTTGCTGCCATTGAGTAGCAAAGCATAGCAGGCTTCTGCGGTGGCTTTGGTAGTACCCCAGTTTTGTGTTTGTTTTTGTTTCAGCAGCCATGTCTTTAAATCATCAATCGTGTTTTGTTTTTTATCTATCTCTGTAAATGCTTCAATCATCAATGCCTGGCTTTCTATCGGCGCCTGGTACCAAAACCAGCCACGGTTGCTCCAGTCTTTCCAGTACATGCCTATCTCTTCGTTGCTGATGCTGTTTTCTTTTAATGATTTGATGATGGCAGCGGGTGTTTTGTTATCGCCGTTTCGTTGTAATGCCAGTGCTATCATTGCCTGCATGTACTTGCTGTTGCTGAGCCAGTATTTTTGCGCCTGCTGTTTGTAATAAGCAACAGCTTTTTGCGAAGCGGCAGCCACAGGTGTTTCCGTAAAGAAACTTCGCATGTATAAATATTGAATGGCGGTGTAAGACAAATTATTCTTTGTTAAGTCAATTTTATTCTTAACCAGCCAGTCGTAATCTTCTTTTATTTTTTTGTCTAAATAGGGGATGACTTTTTTAGCAATGGCCAGCACAGCCTGTTGTGTTTCATTGGCAGATAAAGCGTTCAGTTTTTGCAAATGCCCGATACCTGTGGCAATGTATTGTGTAATGTACCGGTCATCAGGCCCGCCCTTGAACCAGACAAAACCGCCATTGCTGCTTTGCATTTCTTTCAGCTTGCTTAATGTCTTGGATGATTCACCGGCCATCTTCATCATATCAAACAGCAAAGCGATATTCTTTTTTTGCTGTGCTTCATTTTGTGCATCCATCACCCAGGGTGTTTCCTGCAATAAAGCAGATTTCAATTCTTCATTTTTTTGCAGGTTGCTTAGCAATGCAGCAGTATCAACGTTTTTCCACTTCTCAAACACTGCTTTGATTTTTGGCGTGGAGTTCGAAATATAACTCGCCAGCGTATTGGCATAATACCGGTTAAATGTTTGCTCTGCACATTCGTAAGGGTATTCCATTAAGTAAGGCAGCGCCTGCACCGCATACCAGGCAGGGTTGCTGGTATATTCCACAGTGAGTGCATGGTTGCTGATGGTTTTGCTGTTGCCGCTGTTGAGCAGTTTTTCAAATTTGAAATCTTTTTTATTGCTGTTTCTTACATTTAATGGTATGCTTTCGGTAACCAAAGTACGGTTGGTAAGCACAGGTAAAGACATTTCTTCACCATCGCTGAAATTATTCGCTTTGGCAACAACCCTGTAAGTAAGGGCGCTGTTGAAATTAGCCGGTATTTCTATTGCGTACTTTATGGCGGAGCTTTGCTCCGGCTGTATGGAGAAATTTTGTGCAGGCGAAATGTTTTTAAACAGCTTGTCAACCGGTTGGTTGCTGGCAGCATCTAACAGTTCCAGTGTAGCCGTTCCTGTTAGTGCGCTGTCGCTCAGGTTTACCACTTTGGCGCTGAACTCCATTTTATCGCCTTCTCTCATAAAGCGGGGGGCATTGGGCTGCACCATCAATGGCTTTTGGGTTACCAGCATTTTTTCTGCATAGCCGCTTTGCATATCTTTGGTATGCGCCAGCGCCATCAGTTTCCATTGGGTTAATGCTTCCGGCACCGTAGCGCTGAAAGAAATATTGCCATCGGCATCGGTGGTTAATTCAGGAAAGAAAAAAGCGGTTTCGTTGAAGTTTTTGCGGATTTGAATGTTGGGATTGATAGCTTCAGCTGAATTATTTTTTTGTTCAACGGAATCTGCTATTGAACTTATCATGACTCCTGCAACTCTGCCAACTAACACTTTGGAAGCATCATCTGCTGTTATATTTTCGTCTTTTACAACTTTAGGAGGGGTGAATTTTATTTGATTAATTGTTGGTGGTGCCGGGGCAGCTTTAGAATATTTAGCTTCCTTTTTCACTGTTCCCAACGCCGTTACAACTACTTCTTCTAAAGAAAAATTTATTTTAAATTCTCCCAATAACTCATCATAAGATTTTTTCATAGACACAATATCGGCTTCATCAATTTCATTATATTGGTCAGATTCTTCACTTTCAAACCCATTTTTGCTCCAACTAATATTTTTATACAACTCCGGCCAAATATTAATCCTGTTCCACCTATGTGGCTTAAACTGGTCTAAACTTGCGTCATACATCCCGGCTAGCATTTCTGCGGCTGCTTTTTCACCTTCGTTGCCACTGATGGTCACCGTCCATTTTTCTTTGGCGCCGGGTAATAATTTATCACGAAAGGTTTGATAAGTAATATTGAGTTCTTTATTACTCCAGGGCACATCAAAGTTTTCACTGCTGCTATATACACGGTTGTGCTTTACAAAAGCATAATTCATGGCAATGCCGCCACGGTCATTTTCTGTTACGGCAATTTCATTGTTGTAAGGTTTGTTTATTTGCAGCACAGGGTAATTAGTGCCGCCGGTGCTGTCCATTTTTAATATGGTGTGTATCAGCCAGGTATTATCAAAGCCTGTGGCAATGCTGTAATTGATTTTTTCTCCGGGTTGTGCTTTTGCTTTACCTGTATTCAATGTAACAGCTTCTGTGTTATTTATTTCATTGCCTGTAAGTTGAATGTATTTTTCTGTTTTTACATCTTCACCAAACCTATCTTTTGTAACGGCAACTATTTTGTACCACCCAACTCTCAACTTTCCATTTTCCACTCTCCACTCCCTATTGCTGCTGTCGGTTTTCTCAAATACTTTATCACCTGTGTCATAATGCTGCACTTCATTTTCATTTTTATATACATCATAAGGGAAATAACCATAGTATTCATCCCTGCTCATCACAAACTGGTCGGGCTGTTGCCAATATCTTTCCCTGAAAATTTTGCCGGGGCTTTTTAATTGTTGTATGCTAACGGTTACGACTGTGTTTTCTTCAATGCCGTTCAGGTTGGCGCTGCGTACTAAAATATTTTTCAGGCTGTCAGCAGATATTTTGTCATCCAATTTTATTTCCAACTGCAATGATTGGTAAGCTACTGCTACAGAAGTATTGCCGCTTCTTGTTTCACCGTTAATATCGGTTACATCGGCGCTTACTTCGTAATAAAATGTAGGCTGGTTTTTTTTATCAATACTTTCATCAGGTAATGCTTTGAACGTAACCGTAAACTCACCTTTACTGTCTGTGGTGGCAGGGCCGTTGGTGATTTCCACTTCTGCATTTTGCCCGTAAGGCGGCCTTATCTTACGGGAATAACCGCCCCACCATATTGGGTATTGCACCCTGCGTACCACCCTGTATTTTACCGAAGCGCCATCCACATTATTGCCTGCGTACGCTTTTGCAAGGCCGGTAACTTTTATGCTGTCGTTCACACGGTAAGTGCCGGAAGGTTTTTTCACTTCCACGGAAAATTTTGGCCGCTTGTATTCTTCCACGCTGAAAGTGATATAACCATTGGCCGCCGAATCGTATAGGCTGAATTGCCCGTTCAATGCGCCTTCCGGCAGCTTGAACGAACCATGATAAGAACCGTATTCGTTCGTTATCATTTGCAGGGTATTTACTTTTTGCCCGTTGGCATCTTTTAGTTGTACCGTGGTGTTGAACGAAGGCAGCACTTTGCTTGCGGCTGCTTTATTTTCCTTTGTAATAACAATGCCTTTGAAATAAACCGTTTGCCCGGGGCGGTAAATAGAGCGGTCGGTAAATAAGAATGATTGCGTTTGTGCTTTGGTTGGCTGGTAATTATCGTACACATAATTGTAGATATTCTCGTCCATAAACAATTCATCATTGCCATTGGCCAGTTGCAGGTTAATATTCCTGTACTCCTTTGTTTTTTGCAATTTGAAAAAACCATTTTTATCGGTTGTGTACTGCTCCGCTTTTTTGTATTCGTATTTGCTGATATTATAATTGTAGTTAGAGAGCCATACCTGTACTTTGGTATTGGCAAGCGGTTGTCCATTGTCCCTGTGCAGCACATAATATTCGTTATTGTTATTGATAAAACTGATATTGCTTACGTAAGTGAGTTGCTTTGCAATGATATTGTTGTCAAGAGAAAAATCTTTATCAATGCTTGCCAGGATGATATACACACCGTTGTTTACTGCATCTACTTTTACTTCTGCGGAATGGTTTTGATAATCGGAAGGGTCGGGGAGTGTAGTGTTCCAGCTTTTTAGCGGTTGAAGGACGGTATAAGCATCCCATTGTTCGTTATACTCTTTCCGGCCAATTTTTTCAATTTCATCTTTGGTTGTTTTTATCAGCCGGAAATAAACCTTCTTCACATTCTTGTATTTCACTAATGTGCGGAAGGGCTGCTGCGGCACATTCACTTTCTCTGTTTCAAGGCTTAAGGAAGGTTGTAAAATATTGTTCAATAAATTTTGTGCATTGATGCCGCCTTCGCTTTTGGGATATTTTTTTATGGCGGCTTCCAGCAATTCTTTCGCCCTTTTTATTTCGTACTGGTTATCCGTTTGGGCTATGGGGTCATAGTTTTGCCCACGGTCGTAATAAATTTTTGCCCTTAGATACGTAGCCTGTGCAGAAGCTGCGTTGCCGGAAAAATTATCTTCAACATTTTTCAACGCCGTTTCAAATAATTGCGTTTTATTTTCATTTACGGCGTGCTGGTACACATATTCCAGTCTTATCAAATCGGCATCCAGTAAAGCATCTTTATTGGCATCATTGATATGCCATTGCAAAATATCCTGCAACAGTTCCAGCGCATGGTATTGCAGCGAGCCTGTGTCTTTTGTTTCAAACTGGTGTTGTATAAACTTACCGGCAGGGGCAAACGCTTTTTCATCTTTGATGATAAATTGATAAGCAGGTTTGGTAATGTAGTTCTCGTCTGCTTTAAAATAATCCAGCGCCCTGAATGCCAAAAAATCGTAAAGGGTAGGGCGGAGCTGCCTTGTGTTTTCGCCTTTTACAATAATAGCATCAAATCCGTCTAATTTGGTTTGTTTTAACACAGCTTCGCTTTTTTCGTCAATGGAAGCTTTGTACAGGTTGGTTATTTCCGAATGTAATTTTTCCAAACTCCAGGTGCTGATATCTTTGCTTTTTTCTTCGGCCAGCGCCGTTCTGTTGTAAAATTTCCAGCGGTTATTTTGCAGGTATTGCCACAGCATTTCGGCCTGCATGCTTTGCAAAATATTTTTTACCGGGATATTTGCTTTAGCAATAAGGGTGTCTACAAAAAATATATTTGTTTCCTGGCTGCCTTCCTGCACCATGTTCCTGTATTTAATCTGGTACATGCAGGCTTTTATCTGCTGCGCATCGTTTTTGTCTTTAATGGCAAGGTTGTAAATATTCAGCACTTCTTTTAATGCCGAAGCCGTCAGGCCTTTTTTTTCAAGGCCTTCCACCTTTTGCCACTGTGCGGCATACTCTTTATTTTTTTGTGCCATTGAAATAGTAGTGAATGCTGCAAGCAAAAAAAACAGCAGGCTTATTTTTTTTAAAAGCATGATAGAAGAATTTATTTACAAGATACAATTTGTTGGCATTGCGTTGCAAGTGAAAAAAGTTTTAAGATTTTAGATACGCAGGGAACGAGGTTTCACATGCGTTAGGAATGTTTTTTGATTTTTTTAACGATTTTATTGAGTTTTATCTCAGCGGCTACTCCCGGTATGTGTTCATCCAATCATTTATATTTGTCCAAAACCTGCTTGTATGAACGAAGATGTTTACTCCATCCCCCTGCGGTACAGGAAAATGGAAAACCTGCATATTGTATTCTGGCTGCTGAAAGATATCAGTTGGTGCATGATATGGCGGCCGTTAGGCATTGCGATGATCTTTCCTACGCTGATTATAGCAGTCGTAATTGCGTACCGCACCCGGCAGTATATGAGCGAGGTTTGCCATAACCTGGCTATCGCCTTTTGGATCCTGGCTAATTCCTACTGGATGATAAGTGAATTTTTTCATTTTGATGCAGCGCCGGTTTTTGGAGATTATACCTATAAACACCTGGCGCTGGTACCCTTCTTGCTGGGAGTAATTATGCTGGTATTTTATTATGCAATATGGAAGCCGGGGCACAGAAATGAAGTTGAGACAATGTAATAACTTAAACCTTCACTATGCCTGTCCTCACTGCATACATGGCCAGCCCTATTCTCGTTTTTACATTGATTTTTTCAAACAAAATATCCCTGTAGCTGTCAACAGTACGGGGGCTTATGGCCAGTTGCTCTGCAATTTCTTTATAGGTAAATTCTGTACAGAAAAACCTGAGCATCTCTTTTTCTTTTTCATTTAGAAGTATTAATGTATGCCCGCTGTCATTTTCATTTTCACCCAATTTGTTAATAGCATTTATCAGCTTGCCATTCACCATATCCGAGTAATAAAAACCGTCTTTCATCAGCGCTTTAATGGCATCTTCCAGCTGCTGGGGTTTGCAGTCTTTTAGTATGTATCCCCTGGCGCCGGCTTTAAACATCTTAATGATAGAACCTTCGTTATTGTACATGCTCAGCGCCAGTACTTTTATTGTGGGCTGTTGTGTCCTTAGCCATTGGGTGGTTTCAAAACCATCCATCACAGGCATATTGATGTCCATGAGAGCGACATCCGGTAAATTTTTCGGGTTGAGGTTATCAATAAGATCCCTGCCGTTATCGGCTTCAAATAAAATGGTATGCCCCGTTTTTTTCAGCAATTCTGCCAGGGCATTGCGTATTAAGATATGATCATCCGCCAATGCGATGCTTGCCATGGTTCGGTTTTTGAAATAAGGATGAAGGTTAAGCTGTTTTGATCTCCACGCTCACGGAAACGCCCTGTTCACGGGTTGAATGTAGTGAAAAAATACCGCCTATCAAAGCCGCCCTGTTTTGCATGCTGGTAAGCCCTATGCCGGTTTGTTTTTTATCGGTATTTTCAAAACCTTTGCCATCATCAGTTACCTGCAGTATGATGGAAGAAGGTAAATACGCCAGATCTATGTGAATATTTTTGGCACAGGAGTGTTTTACAGCGTTGTTCAGGGCTTCCTGTGCGATACGGAATAATACCATTTCTTTTTGTACGCCGGGGCTGAATGCTGTGCCGCTTGCCTGCAGGTGGGTTTTGAACCTGCCGGTCTTTTCAATATGTTTCAGTTCCTGTTCCAGGGCGGGCTGCAGGCCAAGAGCAGCAATGCTGTTTCCGTGCATGCTTTGGCTCAGGTCACGAAGATCGTTAATGGCCTTGCTTAAGAGGGCCTCAGTGTCTGTTATCTTGTTTTGCACTACTTCATCCATATTGCCGGGAAAAGTATTCAGGTTGAGCTTTACAAGGCTGAGTACCTGCCCGATATTATCGTGGATCTCCTCAGAAACATTTTTAAGGGTTTGCTCCTGTATTTCAAGCTGGGTTTGAAGGAGCGCCTGTTCGTATTGTATTTTAAGGTGCTGCTTTTCCAGCATATACCGCTGATTTTTCTTTTGTATCTGGAATAAAAATAAAATAATGGCAATCACCAGCAGCCCGAATACCAGTGTGCCGCCAAGGATAAAATTTTCAAATGTTGCATTAGAACTGAACATTTTTCTTGCTGTTTCTTGTTAAAAAACCAACGGTAAAAAACACATACATCAGGGTATTGAAAAAATCGTGGATGCCCCAAAGAACATTTAATTCCGATTTTGACATATAACTGTTGATCTTTTCAAAGTAAAGAAACAAAAAAAATGTACAGGTAGAATAAAATAACAATCCGATACTGAACCAGAACATGGGCTCTTTTTTAAGAATAATGAAATCATGCCGCTGGTTAATCTCGTAAAAGAATAAAATAATATAGGTAATCTGTAAAAAACTGTTTACACAAACCAGCTTATTGTGAAATACAGTAGAGAAACCAGTATACGCAATGTACCCTAATGGTACCAAGAAATTCAGGCACCACAGGAGTATTAATATTCGTTTAATTGACCGGAGTTCATAAGTTAATAAAAAAACAAGTGGCCACAGTAAGGCTTCTGCAAGGATGTAGCAATTATAAAAGATAACAGGAAGAGAACCTGTTTTGTTAACTATGATGGCAATATGGGGTATAGAAGCAAATGCCAGCACCAGTAAGAGGGCTCTGGCATTTGCTTTAAAGTTTGAATAGCTGAACACGCCTGCTACCACCGGCAGAAAAACAGAATACACCGAAATGGTATTTAAAGCATGGGCGAACATCCGGAATATTTATATAATGTTCGGAGGAACAATATTGTCATTCAGAATATCTATCGGGGTGGGCGAATTGACTTTCTTTTTGCCCCCGCCTGGGTATTCCAATGCAGCATGATCTTCATTTTGGGAAAAAACATTTACTACTTTTGTTATTTCACCTGTTTCATCATCGGTATCAATTTTTACGGCTACAAGTACAAGTGTGGTATACCCTTTAGTAGGTTGTCCTGCATAATAAATCCTGAGGCCATTTGCTTCTTCTACTTCCCCAAACAATTGCAATAGTAAGCTCTTTTCAAAAAAGAAAGATGTTTTTTCCTCGGAGAAATAGGTAGTGCTGTCTGAGCTGGCTCCTGCAACTGATAATGCTGCGTTGATAACAGCGTAGCTTTCGTCTCTTATTTTAAGGTATTCATTTATTTCACTGTTAGCGGTACTGACTTTAATAAATTGTCCTTTTTGGTGGGCCATAGTGGTAACTGGTTTTGGAGGTTTAAAATTTTATTTACCCGGTAAAAATCCCTAATAAAATGTGGCAGCACAACCGTTTTTTCACCAAAAATCTTTAGGTGTTTTAACGGATAAGTTTTGGGTGTTTTAACGGTAATGTCTTTTACGCGTTTTTGCAAAGAGCCAGGTGACAGGAAGCAAAAAATGCAAAGAAATCAGTAAGGGCGTCCCGATGCAACAGGATTAACACCGTATATTTGCAGCCGCTTTAAAAAACTATGGCGCAATGTTCAGCCGGGGCATACTGTTGGTTGACATAGGTTAATAAAAATTATCAATTATTCATTAAAAATGTATCGTTCCCATACCTGCGGCGAGTTAAGGATCGCCGATATAAACAAAGAAGTGACACTCAGTGGCTGGGTGCAAACGGTGCGCAAGTTTGGCAGCATCACTTTTGTTGATCTCCGTGACCGCTACGGTATTACACAACTGCTGTTTGCCGAAAGCCTGAATACGCAACTGGACGCAAGTCCGCTGGGCCGTGAATTTGTATTGCAGGTAAAAGGCAAAGTGAACGAACGTACCAGTAAAAATGCGAATATCCCTACGGGCGATATTGAAATTATTGTGAGTGAATTTTCTATTTTGAATAAAGCCGCCACGCCGCCTTTTACCATACAGGACGATACGGACGGCGGCGATGACCTGCGGATGAAATACCGTTTTTTGGATCTGCGCCGCAATGCGGTCAAGAAAAATATTGAGCTGCGTTACGCCGTAAACCGCAGCGCCAGGAATTATTTGCATGAAAATAATTTCATGGATATTGAAACGCCTTTTTTGATAAAATCTACCCCGGAAGGTGCAAGGGATTTCGTGGTGCCTTCAAGAATGAACCCCGGCCAGTTTTATGCACTGCCGCAAAGCCCCCAGACATTTAAGCAGCTATTAATGGTAAGCGGTTACGACCGTTATTATCAGATTGTAAAATGTTTTCGTGATGAAGACCTGAGGGCCGACCGGCAGCCGGAATTTACACAGATAGACTGCGAAATGAGCTTTGTGGAGCAGGAAGACATACTGAATATGTTTGAAGGCCTGGTGAAACGTATTTTTAAAGACGTAAAAAATATTGATTATACAGAGAAGCTGGAGCGCATGACCTGGGAAGAAGCGATGTGGCAATACGGGAATGATAAGCCGGATATCCGTTTTGGAATGAAGCTGTGCAATTTGAAATTTCCTTCACACACTTTTTCTTCCGGGGAAAATATCTCATCGTTGATTGCGGGGGAATTTGCGGTGTTTAATGATGCTGAAACGGTAATTGCCATTGCTGTGCCCGGCTGCAGTGAATACAGCCGCAAGCAGACTGATGAGCTAACGGAATGGGTTAAACGCCCGCAAATTGGCATGAAAGGCTTGGTATTCATCAAATGCAATACTGACGGAACATACAAAAGCAGTGTTGATAAATTTTTCAGCGAAGAAAAATTAAAAGCGATTGCGGATGCCGCCGGCGCCAGGGCAGGAGATTTGGTGCTGGTACTGGCCGGTGCAGAAGAAAGGACAAGGAAAGCAACGAGTGAACTGCGTTTGTATATGGGTGAAAAATTAGGGCTTCGCAAACCGGATGAATTTAAATTATTGTGGGTGCTGGATTTTCCATTGTTTGAATATGCGGAAGATGAAAACCGCTGGGTAGCCCGCCATCATCCTTTTACTTCGCCAAAGCCTGACCATATTGCGGTGATGATAGACAACGATCCGGTGATTAAAAATGCAGCTGAATATTTAAAGCACCCTTATGCCAATATTAAAGCCAATGCTTACGACATGGTGCTGAACGGGAATGAAATTGGCGGTGGCTCCATCCGTATTTTCCAGCGGGAGCTGCAGGAAAAAATGTTTGAAGCGCTGGGAATGGACAGGGAAGAGCAGCAGCATAAATTTGGATTTTTGCTGGGCGCTTTTGAATACGGTGCCCCGCCGCATGGCGGCCTTGCTTTTGGCTTTGACCGCCTGTGCTCCATTATCGGCGGCAGCGAAAGCATCCGTGATTTTATAGCTTTCCCGAAAAACAACAGCGGCAGGGATGTGATGCTGGATGCACCCGGTGCAATTGATGCAAAGCAGTTTGAGGAATTGCAGATAAAGCTGGATTTGAAAGCGTAGGACAAAACGCTGATGAACTGTTGGGACGGATTGTAACGGATAAACTTTTAATAGACCTGTTAGTTTTGCTAACAGGTTTTTTGTTCCAGGAAGAGTAACTTTGTTTTTAAATTTTAATTTTTGAATTCGCTTCCCCCACTCGCTGAACGCCTTCGCCCCACCACATTAAATGAACTGGTAGGCCAGCAGCACCTTACCGGTAAGGGAAGTATTTTACGTACAGCCATTGAAAATGGAAAGATACCCTCCATGATATTGTGGGGCCCGCCCGGGGTGGGCAAAACCACCATTGCCAATATCATCGCACAAACTTTACAGGTTCCTTTTTACCAGTTGAGCGCTATCTCATCCGGCGTAAAAGAAGTAAGGGAAGTGATTGATGCAGCAAAAAAACAGCAGAATGTTATTTTATTTATTGATGAAATACACCGCTTTAATAAAGGCCAGCAGGATGCCTTGCTGGGCGCTGTTGAAAAAGGTGTTATTACTTTAATTGGCGCTACTACAGAGAACCCTTCTTTTGAAGTGAACAGCGCCTTGCTCAGCCGCTGCCAGGTATACGTACTGAAAGCGTTAGATGAAAATGATTTAGTGCAATTGCTGCACCATGCACTGAAGCAGGATGAAATACTGAAAACAAAAAATATACAGCTAAAAGAAACATCAGCGCTTATTAATATTTCCGGGGGAGATGCAAGAAAATTATTGAACCTGCTTGAACTTGTCGTGGATGCTTTGGGACAAGGAGAAATTACTGATAACAAAGTAATGGATATTGCCCAGAAGCGCATTGCCCTTTACGATAAAAAAGGTGAACAGCATTACGATATTATTTCCGCATTCATCAAATCCATCCGTGGGAGTGACCCCAATGCTGCTGTGTACTGGCTGGCAAGAATGATCGAAGGAGGAGAGGATGTAAAATTCATTGCAAGGAGAATGCTGATCCTGGCAAGTGAAGACATCGGCAATGCCAATCCCAATGCTTTATTGCTTGCCAACGCAACATTTGAAGCTGTAAATAAAATCGGTTATCCTGAATCGCAGTTGATATTATCCCAGTGCGCTATTTATTTAGCATCCAGCGCAAAAAGTAATTCGGCTACAGTAGCCATTGGCGCTGCAATGAATGCCGTAAAAAGCCAGGGAGACCTTTCTGTTCCGCTGCACATCCGTAATGCACCTACAAAGCTGATGAAGAACATGGGGTATGGGAAAAACTACGAGTACTCACATGATTTTGACAATAATTTTTCACCGCAGGAATATTTGCCAAAGGAAATAAACGGCACGGTTTTTTATACACCCGGTAACAACCCAAGAGAAGAGGAGTTGCGTAAGTTTTTACGATCCTTATGGAAAAGCAAGTACGGGTATTAATTTTATGCTGTACTTTGCAAAAAATGCAATATCCCCCAAAGCCAAAAAAACAAAAAGACTTGTTGCAATGCTTAATGATGCAGTCATTAAAAAAATGGCTTCACTGGTTTTTGTTTACTGTGTTTCAGGTGCATTTTTTTCTTTTTCACAAACCTATACTTTCACAGGAAACGGAAATTGGTCTGCAGCGGCTAACTGGCGAAGCTATGCTGTGCCGCCGCCCCGGCTTCCTGCAGGCGCTGCTATTTATATTTCTCCGCCGGCTGGCGATAGCTGTGTGCTGAATGTGATGCAGGTGCTTTCCGGTGGCGCCCGCCTGGTGGTAAGTTCCGGCGCAAAGCTTGTAATACGCAACGGGGTGAGTGATTATACGGCTGCTGTGCCGCCTGCTGCTACTTTATTGAATGTGCCATATGGCAGCCATCCCCTGCAAAAAATGGACGTATACCTGCCCGAAGGAAGATCAGCGGCTGCTACCAAAGTATCCACCAGCCAGCCCAGGTGCGCGGACAAACGCAGCGAGA
>JBEHYP010000091.1:0-15999 GCA_048498115.1 Bacteroidota bacterium
AAATGCCGCCGCTGCCATTGGGATGGTTTTTATCAGGGTTTACCACTCCTTCCTGCCATGCCTGGTTTATGGAAGGCGCCGATATATCTTCCAGCGGGGCCGTGAGCAGCCTCCATGAACGCACCCCTGTGGGATTCTGGATAAAGCGCTGCACTACAAACCGTCCGGTACCACCGTACCGTACTGATATATCCGTTGGCGTTAGTATGGGTGCAATGTCTGCCGTGGCAGAGCTGTTTGAAACCAGGGTAACATCATTATTCCGTAAGCTGAAAACTCCTTTGGTAAAGCCAAGCTCTTTTGTTACCGATATGTTTGAAAGCAGCACTACTGAGTCTGCTGCATTTGTTTTATTGATCCACAGGTGGGCGAAATTTTCTCCGCCAAAACCACCGTCATTATCTTTTAGGGAAGAAGCAGGTGCTGATATAGCGGACGTGGCGGCGCCTTCAAAAATTACCCTCCTGTCATTGTGATTGAAAACACCGCCGGTATTTCTTGTCCAGCTTCCCCCTACGTAAATATCGCCGCCGCTGCTGTTGCCAAGCGAGAGCGTACCACTGATAACTACATCCCTTCCTACTCTTAAGCTGGCGCTGCCACCGGAATAGTCCTGCCGTAATGAAGAGTTATTTTCTATTTGAAGATCGTTGGATATATATCCCTGCGATATAGTGGAAAAATTAAGAGTAGTGCTATTTTGCAAACTGACATTGGCAGGGTAACCTGAACCAGATGAATTGGCTGTCCACTCAAGGCCTCTTGCAAAAATGCCACCTGTTTTATACAGCAATACAGAAGAAGAAGTATAAGTTGGGGAGTGACCTGTAACACTACCGCCTGCCTGCAAGCTGAATGAGCCGCTAACGGTACCGAATATCCCGAAATCCAAAGCGCCGTATGCGTCAATATTTTTAAAAGTTGTATTTCCTCCTACAGTACCGTTACCAAGAAATTCAACCGTGCCGGTGCTTGACGTGGTAGTAAATGTACCGTTGTTTGTAAAGCTTCCGCCCGATGAAACCGAAAGCTTATATGCCCCTGTCATTGTTAAATTGCCGTTGGTAGCAATATATACGGAACGGGCAACAGCATTGGCAGACTGGATGTTGACAATGGTACTGGCAGGAATTTTCACATCTGTGGAAGCCGTAGGTACGCCACCGCACCAGTTAGCAGCATTGTTCCAGTCACCCGATGTGCCGCCGATCCAAAAACCTGTCTGGTTTACTGTAACTGTAAAAATGTTGCCGGTTGAAAAGCACCCGTTCGCATTCGTCACTACCAGTGAGCCTGTATAAGTGCCTGCCAAAGTATTGGCTGCTACAGTTACAGGTATTGGCGATGGCAGGGCCATATTAACTTTATTGGTGAAGCCGGCAGATAAAGCCGCCGCATTCCAGGTAATATTGTAAGTATTGGGCGAATTGGCAGTAGCGCCATATCCCAGGCTGGTAACCTGCTGTGTATTGCTGAAGCAAACTGCTGAAGCAGCGCCTGCGGAAGCAATGGTGGGCGCAGGATTAACTGTAAGTGGTAAGGTATTGGATGTAACAGTGCTGCAGGCATTGGATACTGCTACTGTGTAATTACCGGCATCACCGGCAGCCAGGGAGCTTATGCTGTAAGATGAAGCAGCAGCTCCGCTGATAGAAGAACCATTTTTCTTCCATTGGTATGTATAAGGCGTAGTGCCGCCTGTTACATTCATGCTCATGGAAGCTGCGGTGCCTGCGCATTGCGTAATACCCGTAAGGCTTGGGAGCTGGGGAGCCATACAGGTGCTGTACACCTGGAAATTGTCTATTTCTGCATATACAAAGGGATCAAAAATATCTGCAGAAATACCAAGGCTCAAAGGAATGCCTATCCTGAAATACACATTGCTTTGAAAATTGAGTGCCGTTACACCTGTCAGGTCAAAGGAAGCATTTTGCCATGTGCCGCTGCCGGAAGGGGTAAAAGTGCTGAAAGTTGTCCAGGTGCTGCCATCCGTGCTGTATTGCAGGTTCATAGCACTAAGAAAATTATCAACATTGTAGTTAAAAAAAACTTTGTAGCCGCTGTATTGATTAAGCATGCTACCGCTCAGCTGGAACTGAAAATAGTCAAAAAGAAAACCAACCAGGATAGGGCTGCGCATTGTTAAACTGTTGCCCGCTGTACTGTTGGAAACAAATGATGCAGGCGTGGAAACAGCCACGCCGCTATGGTTGCCGGTACATGAAAGCGAAGTGCTTTTAGTACAGGTAATATTGGTTGCCGTAACAGGCGTGGCGCTGCATGCTGCACCGGAAGATCCAAAATCGTAATTGACCAGCGTGGTTTGTGCATTGAGCGCCTGGACCAGGCATATTGCAATTATAACGGTAATTATCTTTGCGGTTTTTCCACCAGAAAGTAACAGCGGATGCAGGATGGCAGGTTTCATTTTTATGGGTTTGATATAGATAAGTCAGAATACCGGACTTACAAAAGTTAACGTATAAAGCATTGACTTATTTTACAACACCTAAATAAACTCACAACCCATTTGGCACACACAGAGCAGAAGCCGGAAGAAAAAAAGAAACTTAATTCATTGATTTTAATGTATTTTACAGCAACCATTTTTAATGATCTCCCATGAAATTTTTAAGCTTATTTTTCCTGCTTTTTTTTGCCAACGGGCTGTGGGCACAGCATGCAGATTGTTCATCATCTTCATTTTCCATTAGCGGCGCTGTAAAACAAACAGCCGTATTTAACTGGAATTCACTCGACAGTTTTAAGAAAGTAAAAATTCCTGATCTTGTAATCAGCAATCACAAGGGAGAAAAGAAAATGGTTGCTACGGGGCTGGAAGGTGTTTTGCTGAAGGATATTTTTCAGCATATTTCTTTTACCATTGACGAGCCTAAAAGATTAAGTGAGCTTTATTTTGTATTTACGGCATGTGATGGTTATAAAGTGCTGTATTCATGGAATGAAATATTCAATACTGCAACAGGCAATGCTGTTTTTGTGATAACAGGAAAAGACGGGCTGGTAAAAAATAATATAAAAGAAAGCATTCTTTTAGTAAGCACATCTGACTTTACTACCGGCAGAAGGTATATCAAGGGATTGACCGGCATCACTGTAAAACAGGCTGAATAAACCTTCAATTTTCATTTAAAAAGAAAATAATGGAACAGCAACCGGAGGTAATCAATAATGAACAGCAGCAGCGTTTTGAAGTAAACCTGGGTAATGATATTGCTTATATTGAATACCGGTGGCTCAAAAACAATATTGTACTCATGCACACCCTTGTTCCTGAAAAATACGAAGGGAAAGGCATAGCCGGCACAATGGCAAAATTTGCACTGGAATATATTAAAGAGAAAAAATGGCCGCTGGTAGTATATTGTCCTTACATCACCGCCTACATGAAAAAACATCCTGAATACAATGAATTGCTGGCCAGGGCAAATTGATACCGGCACCTATTGCCTGAAAAATGTATCTACTTTTTTATTAAATTCATCTGCATACTCCGCCAATGTATCATGCCCGCTGTTGGGCAGTATCCACAGTTGTGCACGGGGAATATTTTGATAAATGGAAACAGTATGCTGCAGCGATATCAGGTCCTTATCACCGGCAATGATCAATGCAGGGCATTTTATTGAATGCAGGTTTTGCCAGGAAAGTGCCGGCTGCACAAAGTCAAGCATAAATAATTTCCAGTCATTCTTTTCTTTGGCAGTAACCGGTTGTTTGCTTTTATTAGCTTCATATTCACGGTCCATGTCCTCCCATAAAAAAGGAGCAAAAGCGGTGGAGTCTGAAAAAATATTTGCCCCTGTAGCGGCAAAACGTATTACTCTGCCCGGGTGGCGAAGGGCCATTTCAATGGCATTGATGCCGCCATCGCTCCAGCCAATAACATAAGCCGAATCAACATGCAATACATCAAGCAGGGCTGCAAAATCATCTGCCATCATTTCAAAGCTCAACGAATCACCGTTATCAATTGATTTGCCCTGTGCCCGGCTGTCAACAGCAATTACCTTATACCGTTTTGAAAAATAACCAATGTTTTTATTAAAGGCGCTGATGCTGCCGCCATTGCCATGCAGCAGCAGCAATGGTTTGCCGCTGCCATAGGTTTCGCAATATAATTTTATTCCCCTTACATTGTAATATTTGCCTGCTTTGGGGTTATTACCATAATTGATAACAGGCTGCTGTGCCACAGCCGCCAAATAAAAAAACAGGAAAAAAGCTGCATAAATGAATTTCATCATTATCCATTATTATTTTACCGTGTAACTGCTAATCATTGCATCCACTGTTTTTATGTATTGTTTATAACGGGAAGCCTCACACGTAAATGTAAGTATATGCGCCTTGCTGCCTTTAAGAATATAATATTGCTTCCATTGCAGCTTTTGCCCGTACTGCACACCTTTGAATACCATGTACCAGCTATCCTTGCCTGCAAAATTTCCTTTCCTGCTTTCCATCAGGGTGAACTGTTTTATTTTTTGCGGCAGGTAACCTTTTGAAAATTCGGCATATTGTTTTGCATCGTATCCCGTAACATCATTAATTACCATGTTCAGGTTCTCCACAAAATTGTCAATAAGCCCTGAATCGGCAGGCGCTTTTATGGTAAATTGTTTTGCATCAGCGCCCGGCTCTACCGTCCAGCCGGAAGGGTATTTAATTGAGTAAGTGGCTTTGCTCAGCGTTGATTTTTCCTGCGCAGCAACACTGAATGCTATACTGCATAGTAAAACGGTAAGGATTGTTTTCATTTTTTGTTTTTTAGGAAGACAAGTTAATAAACTATCCGAAGCTGTCAGGATAAAAAATCATTCCAGTTAACAGGATCGGTTCTCATTTGAATGTTGCCGTTTGCATCCAGCGGCCATTCTTCTTTCGGCCTGTCCCAGTACAATTCCACGCCGTTACCATCCGGGTCATTCAAATAAAAAGCAATGGACACACCATGATCTGCCGCCCCGGTAAAAGGATAGTCCAGTGATTGCAGGCGCTGCACAATTTCGAGCAGGTCTTTTTTAGCGGGATATACAATTGCCGTATGATAAAGCCCTACCCCATTTTCCGGTGCAGGCCCGGCACCTTTGCTGTGCCAGGTGTTTAACCCGATATGGTGATGATAACCGCCTGCGCTTACAAACACAGCACTGTCACCATACCATTGCATCACTTCAAAGCCAAGCATATCCCGGTAAAATTGTAATGCCCTTTCAATATCGGAAACCTTCAGGTGCACATGGCCAATACGGGTTTGCGGCGGAATTGAATATGTCATTTATTTTTTGTTATTTTGCTATCCAAATGTACAGTTATTAATTCTTCGCTCAACATAGCATCCTTCCTGCACAGCAATTTAGATTTGCTCAACCACTAACTTTCTTTTAGTGCAGGCAGCGGATTTTTTGCGCCTGCGTTGTTTCGTTTCCCAGCTTCAATTACAAGCAGCCGGCAACTGTTTATCAATTCAACAATTAATACCATGCACTCAGCTATAACAAATACCATCAATACACAACATTATATTGACCTTGAAGAACAATACGGCGCCCACAATTACCATCCTATTCCTGTTGTATTAAGCAAAGGAGCAGGCGTGTACGTATGGGATGTGGACGGCAAGCGCTATTACGATTTCCTGAGCGGTTATTCAGCAGTGAACCAGGGGCACTGCCATCCAACAATCATTGCATCACTTATTGAACAGGCGCAAAAGCTAACGCTGACGAGCAGGGCATTTCACAGTAACCTGCTGGGTGAATACGAAAAGTTCATCACTGAATACTTTGGCTATGACAAAGTATTGCCGATGAATACCGGTGTGGAAGCAGTGGAAACAGCGCTTAAGCTTGCCCGTAAGTGGGGCTATGAAGTAAAAGGCATAGCAGAAGACAAAGCGGTGATCATTACCTGCGAAGGAAATTTTCACGGGCGCACCACGGGTGTTATTTCGTTCAGCAGCGATCCTTCTGCCAAAAACAATTTCGGGCCATTTATGCCGGGTTATATTTCTGTTCCATACAATGACCTTGCTGCGCTGGAAAAAGTTTTTCAAAATAAAAACGTAGTGGGTTTTTTATTTGAACCCATACAGGGGGAAGCCGGCGTGGTGGTACCGGATGAAGGATATTATGCAGGAATAAGAAGCCTGTGCAACGAATACAATGTGCTGATGATAGCCGATGAGATACAGACCGGCCTTGCCCGTACAGGAAAAATGCTGGCCTGCGATCATGAAAATGTACGCCCTGATATTTTGATATTAGGCAAAGCATTAAGCGGCGGTACACTGCCGGTGAGCGCTGTGCTGGCAGATGATGCCATTATGCTTACCATCAAACCCGGCGAACACGGCAGCACTTATGGCGGTAATCCACTGGCCTGCGCTGTTGCCATCGGCTCGTTACAAGTATTGAAAGATGAGAACATGGCGGGCAATGCTGAAATAATGGGTGAATTACTAAGAAGTGAATTAAGTAAGCTCAATTCCCCTTTCATTTCCCTCGTAAGAGGCAAAGGGTTATTAAACGCTATCGTGATCAATCACAGCAACCCGGAAGCTGCGTGGGAGCTTTGCCTTGCCTTAAAAGAAAACGGGCTGCTGGCAAAGCCTACGCATGGCGATAAGATACGCTTTGCGCCGCCATTGCTGATCAATGAAGCACAAATAGCAGACTGTGTAAAAATAATTGAGAGGAGCTTGGTGGTGCTGGAATAATGTTTCAGCACTAATCCTTCTTTATCGTAGACTCAAATCGTCTGTTTAACTGCCCTTCCTTCGGGGTTGCCCGGTTCATTTGTCAGCAGAAAATCTTGCAGCAAAATGGAGAATTAAATTTTTTTCAGCCCTTTCGCAGCATAATTATACTGCTTCCCCTTTCACCAACACTTCTGCTTCCTTATTTCTATTGACTGCATATTCTTTGGCCGCTTTCACAAAAGCAACAAATATCGGCTGCGGATTTTCAACAGTACTTTTTAATTCAGGATGGTATTGTACGCCAATAAAGAAAGGATGATTGCTTAATTCAATAATTTCAACCAGCCCTGTAGCAGGGTTTTTACCGCTCATTATCATGCCTGCATCCTCAAAGCGCTGCAGGTAAGCATTGTT
Source organism: Bacteroidota bacterium (assembly GCA_048498115.1). Classification (GTDB taxonomy): domain Bacteria; phylum Bacteroidota; class Bacteroidia; order Chitinophagales; family Chitinophagaceae; genus Ferruginibacter. The sequence continues at coordinate 7,142 of JBEHYP010000091.1, forward strand.
GAATTCCCAGCGGTGGCGGTGGCGTTCGCTGATATGCGCCTGCCCGTAAATTTTTTCAGCCAGTGTGCCCGGCACAATATCGCACGGATAGCTGCCCAGCCGCATAGTACCTCCCTTGGCAGTTATTTTTTTCTGTGTTTCCATCAGGTCGATCACAGCATCAGGTGTATTGGGATCCATCTCTGTAGAGTGTGCATTTTTTAACCCCAATACATTTCTTGCATATTCTATTACCGACATTTGCATACCAAGGCAAATACCAAAGAAAGGCAAGTTATTTTCTCTTGCATATTTCACTGCAGCGATTTTTCCTTCCACACCACGGATACCAAAGCCCGGCGCCACCAGCAGGCCGTCCAGCCCGGCTAATTTTTGCGCCACGTTATCTTCCGTTATAAATTCACTGTGCACATTTACTATCTGCACTTTACATTCATTAACAGCACCTGCATGTACAAATGATTCCAGGATGGATTTGTATGCATCCTGCAATTCAATGTATTTACCAATCAGCCCGATGCTTATCCTGGCAGTGGGATTTTTCACTTTATCAATAAATCCTTTCCATTTGGTCAATTGCGGCGCAGAGTACCCATTGATGTGCAGCTTCTTCAGCACTATTGTATCCAGGCCTTCCTGCAGCATCTTCAGCGGCACTTCGTAAATAGAGCTGGCGTCCATCGCTTCTATCACCGCTTCTGTTTTTACGTTACAGAACAAAGCGATCTTTTTGCGGAGGTCTGCATTCAGCGGTTTTTCGGTTCTGCATACAATGATATCTGGGTGCACACCATTTTCACTCAGCATTTTTACGCTGTGCTGCGTGGGTTTTGTTTTTAATTCTTTGGCTGCTTTTAAGTATGGTATCAGCGTTAAATGCACCACTAAAAAATCTTCATCTTCCATTTCCCACTGCAGCTGCCTCACGGCTTCCACAAAAGGAAGGCTTTCAATGTCGCCGATGGTACCGCCTATTTCTGTTATCACGATATCATATTCACCACTCTGGCCCAGCAGCAGCATCCTGCGTTTTATTTCATCCGTAATATGCGGTACTACCTGCACTGTTTTACCAAGGTAAGCCCCTTCCCTTTCTTTATTAATAACGGTCTGGTATATACGCCCGGTAGTAACGTTGTTTGCCTGCGAAGTAAAAATATTGAGGAACCTTTCGTAATGGCCGAGGTCGAGGTCGGTCTCAGCGCCATCTTCCGTTACATAACATTCCCCGTGCTCGTAAGGATTGAGGGTGCCAGGGTCAACATTAATGTAGGGGTCAAACTTCTGAATGGTAACTTTCAGGCCTCTTGACTGGAGGAGTTTAGCAAGGGAGGCGGCAATGATGCCCTTTCCTAACGAAGAGGTAACGCCACCGGTAACGAATATATATTTAGCCATAACGCAGGTTTATCAAAATCTCAGCACCGGCTACCGGCCGGGCTTTGTAACAATGCCTTTCTAATAAAATAACCGCCATCCAATGAATTATGCACAATAATTCATCCAGCATAATTTTTACAATAAAAATGCAGCGATTATTTAAGGAACAATCTTGACCAGTGGAAATAAATATCCTTGAGGTCGTGCAAACATACAGCTATTTTTCGGGAGGAGAAAATTTGAAGGAGAAAATGTGGAAAAAGAGAATTATCCGTGGCACGCTGAGGCGCTGAGAACGCAGAGATGGGTTTCTCTTCCGATCTTATTCACTCTGCGGCCCGGCGCCTTTTGCGTGGAATAAATTTTTGTGTGAAAAAAATAATGTACTTCCGCAATCGGCACCAAACTTTCCCGTTTACATTTTGTTTCACAAGAAGATACCCGTAATTTCACGGACTTTTTAAAAACCGGCGCCCGATTCATACTCAAATTCACTCTTTTATGGATGTTATTAAGAATAGTTTTAAAACCAAAGCTGACGAGCTTGGTGCAGAAATCAAAGACCTGCTGAAGCAGCATGGAAATAAGAAAATTGGTGAAGTTACCCTTAGCCAGGCTTACCAGGGCATGAGGGGCATCACGGGGCTGGTAACGGAAACATCCCTGCTGGATGCGCAGGAAGGCATCCGCTTCAGGGGTTTTACGATTCCTGAACTGCAGCAAAAATTACCCAAAGCCCCCGATGGCCAGGAACCATTGCCGGAAGGGTTATTTTATTTAATGCTGCTGGGCGAACTGCCGCAGGAAGAAGATGCCCACCGCGTCACTGCTATCTGGCAGCGCCGCAGCCACGTACCTACCCATGTTTTTCAAACCATTGAAGCATTGCCCATCAACACACATCCCATGACACAGTTTGTGGTGGGCATCATGGCATTGCAAACGGAAAGCAGCTTTAGCAAGCGCTATGCTGCGGGCATGAGCAAAAAAGATTACTGGGAAGCTACTTTTGATGATACCATGGATTTGATTGCCCGCCTGCCAAGGATTGCAGCCTATATATACAGGCGCAAATATAAAGGCGGCGAACACATACAGCCCAATGGCTTGCTGGACTGGGCCGGTAATTTTGCCCACATGATGGGATACGAAGGGGAAGGATTTAAAGAGCTGATGCGTTTGTATATGACCATTCATGCCGACCATGAAGGCGGCAATGTATCGGCACACAGCACTCATCTTGTTGGCTCTGCATTAAGCGATCCTTATCTTTCTTTTGCTGCCGGCATGAATGGTCTGGCAGGCCCGTTGCACGGCCTGGCCAACCAGGAAGTGATCAAATGGATATTTGAAATGAGAGAACAACTGGGCGTGGAAGAACCCTCAAAAGAGCAGATAGCAGAATATGTAAAGAAAACGCTGAGCGAAGGAAAGGTGGTGCCGGGCTATGGGCATGCCGTGCTGCGTAAAACAGATCCCCGCTTTACCGCACAAATGGAGTTTGGCAAAAAACATTTACCTGATGATCCACTGGTAAAAACAGTCTGGAATATTTATGAAGTGGTGCCGCCTATCCTCCAATCACTGGGAAAAATTAAAAACCCCTGGCCCAATGTGGATGCGCACAGCGGTGCTTTGCTGGTGCATTATGGCATGGTGGAATATGAATTTTACACTGTGCTGTTTGGCGTATCAAGGGCACTCGGCGTGTTGGCCAGCCTTTGCTGGGACAGGGCTTTGGGCTTCCCCATTGAAAGGCCGAAATCTGTTACTACTGATTTGGTGAAATTGTGGCTGGAAGGAAAGGATGAGATCTGGGGGGAGTAAAGTGATGAGTTAAAAATGATTTTGAATGGATTGCAGATGCATATATATTTGCACTCCTTTTTAAGGGGGAATTAGCTCAGTTGGTAGAGCGCTTGCATGGCATGCAAGAGGTCACCGGTTCGACTCCGGTATTCTCCACACCAGTAACACACAGGCTCTTACTTGATTGTAGGAGCTTTTTTTATTTGTGAAGTGCAATGGAAAGTGCATAAAATAGTGCAATCCGCTATTCTGTCGATTCAATGAAATACGCCTTTTGCTAGTATTGATATGGATATAAAGGCGATGATGCAGTACTACGTCACTAAATACCTTATGCTTGAATACAAAAGACCGCCTAATGGACGGTCTTTTTTTAAATCATTTTAAAAGCTCGTGGACTCCTAATATCACAAGTAGGATATCAATAATCCACTTCAACACGATTAGAAAAATCTTAAAATTTTTCATACACACTGTGTTTAAAGGTGATTTAAAACTCAGGTTGAAACCCATTAAGTCAAACCAAAAACACCAGTATGTTCTTTAACCCTAAATCCTAATTGGCTAAGTGGAAACTTAGCCACTTCTCTCTATTCCATAAATCTACATCTATATTATAGTATGATATTTTATAATTATTTTGTTAACAAAAATTTGACTATTCGTTTTCTATTCTACCTTACTGTTTCCTTTAAAACATATCAGGGGGGGCACTTATACACTCCCATTGTTGAATGTTCAGCCCTTCTTTTGAAAGATGCAAAGGCAGAACTTGTAACCCTATTTTTCGATGATGAAGTGGGAACTGTCACCCTGTTATCAACTGCCGGTTGAGTATCTGTCACCCTATCCCAATGCCTTTTGATTGTACGGATAGATAAGTCGGTTTCGTTTACACCTTTTGCTTTACAGTCTTCATAGGCTGCCTTGATTGATTCAATTGTCTTTTCTTTCCTCATTATATTTTAAATATGGTTGTGTCACCCTACTGACATAAAGCAGATGATTTTAAGACATATTGCCTGTAAAAAATAGTTGCAATATCAACTACTTATTAGAATTATGACAATATTTCTTTTCCTAACTATTGGACTGCCTTTTGAGCGCATTCAGCATTATTAATTATTAAAACCAAATAGTCATGGGTAGCGCAAAAGAACAAATGCACGACAATGCAATCGGAAAAAGGGATAAGAAATTAGCTGAACATTTTGGTATCAGCAAGGATGAATTCGATTTAACCGAGTTTGAAATTGATACAGATGATGTTCACCAAGTATCCTTAATCAGCTTTTCAGAAAATTCCCCTAAAGAAATCTTAGAAAAAATTCCTAATCTAAAAGAAGGAAGACACGTTGAAGTTGATAACAACGTTTTCATGGAAGGGGAATTTAACGAAGAAGAATTTAGCGATGATTTTAACACAAGTGAATCAGGTTTTGTTGATATCCATCCTGACACAGCAAAAGCAATGGCTGATGCTGTAAGAAAACAAAATGAAGATAAATAAATTAAATGCCCCGTAACAGGGGCATCATTTTTAAAACCCAATTATATGCAAGCACGTTTCAAATTAATTACTCCATACACAAAATGGGATATTTTACGAGTTATCAGAGTTGAAGGCGGTGAGTTTAGACCTTTCAATGGATTCATCAGTTATAAACGACCTTTTAATTCACAGTTAAATGCTGATGAATTTGATAATGTATTCCTTGAAGAAATCAAGAAGACATTTCCAAAGTCTGAATTTCATTTTGCCAATCACTTGTACCATGAAGGCATGGAAAACGAATTGATTAAAACAATAAAGCTTTCAGAGCCTGTTACATTGACTGTCTCAATCATGCCGGATATTACGGTAGAAGATTTTCAAAAGCTAAATGTCACTTACCTACCCATAAGGGAAGTGGCGGTAAATTTTTACGGTGCAAAAGATAATGATGAAGTACGTAGTGGGATGATAAAAGATTATTTCAATTGTAGAGTACCTTATCAATTAGTAGATGAATTATCAAATAATGTCTTCGCTAATTAATTGCTACAAAAGAAGAAGCCATAAAGTAGTGCTGTCCTGGAGTGGTGCATTCTACTTTATGGCTTCCTAATGTATTTTAAGCCGTACGGCGAAATTCGTTTTGTAGTCTAACGTTTGCAAGTCCGTCATCCTACCGTTTGGTGCTTCCTAACGTTTAGCATCCGTTATTCAGCCGGTTCTTATTTCAGTCCGAATGCCTTCGTCCTGACATGCTTTAAAGCGGATATAAAAATAGTTTGTTGGAAATAATTTCAAAATTTATCTTATCCACAAGTGTGAATAATTGTCTTGAGTATAAATTTTAGTATGTTTCTTTTCAAAAGCAAAAAGAATAATTTTATCAAAACAATATTTATGATAAAGGGCTTTCTTAATAGAGTTAAAGTTGATAAGACAATAAAGCCAATCCACTTCAGGAAGCGTAAGACCAATGATTTAGTTGTGGGTGGTGACTATTATGTTTCATTTGGCTGCAATGATGCTTATCCATGTAGGTTAATTAAAATAATAAATCAATTTGACAGGTTAGAAGTTGAAATTGAAATACCCATGAAGCCAATGTCAAAGCGAGGCTTCATAGATATTAATGGTAAGATTTCCCACCATTGGGTATCAACTCATATTCTGTTTGCTGATGAAATAGGCTTAACACCTGAAGAAGCAGTAATTAACGAAGTAACATCTTAATAGTATGGAAGCACATGAAAAAGACCAAATAAGAGTAGGTTCAATGTTTTCAAGTGGAAACAAATCTATCTACCGTGTAACTAAACCGATATTTACTGATTTAATAACATATAAATTCGGTGAACCAGTTGAAAATAATACAGTTGATGTTGTGGTGTACCAAGAACAGCAAGACGGAACATTTCAGGAAGTACGAAACATTGATTTACTACATATAAGATATATATACCCCCTTTCAGTAAAAAGGAGGTATTTAGAGTTGATTAGATTTAAGTCAGAGTTGTTGGGTGCTAAGCAAGTTTTAAAGTATGGACAGTTTTACTTTGAAGATTTTAATGATAAGAAAGGTGTGCACCTTCTAAAAAAGATTGGCTTTGATGGTATTATTCCTGTAGCCTCTATGCACATGGTTCAAATAGCTGTAGCTGAATTATAAATTCGTTCCCTGGGATTATGAAATAAATTAAGTCCCCATAATCGGATTTTCTTTTTCCGCTTCAATGACTGCATTTATGAATGGCTCTTTGCTTATGCCTTCAAGCCAATGCCCTTCAATCCAGCCAAGGTTCCAATCAGTAAGGAGTTTAAATCTTTGTGCAAAGCCGTTATCAAGTCAAGTGTCTTAAAGCGAACTATTTAAGAATAAAACCCTTGATGAACAAACTGTATTTGAAGAAACAACTTCTAAATGTATTTAACTCCGTATTTGACTACCCTATTTTAAAAGCCTTATTAAGTGCCTAGCTGTTCTTTGAAGGCATTCATATCTATTTATATTTAGTTTTCGCACTGATAGTATTTGATGTATTAACAGGAGTAATGGCATCATTGAAAAAGGGTGAAAAGTTCAAGTCAAAAATCTTAAATAAAGGTTTCATTCAAAAGACGTTCTTATATATTCATAATGATATTAGGAGTGTTTGCCCTTGAATTAATCTTCAAATCAATCTTTCCTTGGGAAAAATTCTACTTTTGTTTTCTTTGTATCTGTAATCATCAGCAGTTATGAGTTAATCAGCATCTTTGAAAACTGTCTTGCAATTAATCCTAACTTCATATTTATAAAAAGTTTTATTAAGCTGGTAAAAAGCATCAATAAAAAGACAATCAAGACAGCAGAAAACGCTGTTGAAAAATTTGATGTTGAAGACGAATTGAAGAAAGTAGATAAAAAAGATTAACTACAAAGATTGTTTAAGGCAATACTTTAAGGAGTTTAGATATGTTGCAGGAAAATCTGTAATTCGTCTATCAGCAGAAAAACGTTTGTATTTTGGATTTGGGTCTTCTTTTGCTTCCCTAAAGGCAATTATTTTACGTGAATCTACTCCAATTTCAAATTCATCTAATTCCCCTTTGTAATAACTGCCGTAATTCTGTCCGTGAGGTTCAATCAAAAAAGTTCTAAAGGAAAGTTCCAAATCTTTTAAGTTGATACTATATTTCAACAATAAGGTGTTATGTCCAATTTTATATAAGAACTCATTTCCTTTCTTTGATTCAAAAAACAAATAATCCTTTTTGTTTCCTGATTTTAAAAGTTCCAAATACGTTTGGAAGTCTGAAAACATTTTCTGAGCTAATTCTTCAAAAAAGAAATACCATTCTTCGTCTGTCATTTGAAAATATTTTAAAAGTTTTGTGCTAATTTATCCACTTTTTTGTTGATAACTTTTGGGGTTTTGCTAACTAAACGTTTTAGCAAAAATCCAAATTTGTTTTACCTTAGTGGGCAGAATGATGACAAAGCAAGAAATTGACTGTTTTAGGAAGGACCTTGACGACCAGTTAAAAGAAACTTTCAAGGATATCGACACCAATATTTCTTATATAATAATTGGTGCATTGGGCTTTTTCCTTACAATGCTTGATAAGTTTTTCAGCGTACAGAAAGCATCTTTTTTATGGGTGGCTGCTCTAAGCTTGATAAGTCTTCTTACTGCATTTATCATTTGGTTATATAACAAGCATAGAATTACAAAGCTTGCTATGAGGCAATTAAATTATGTTGATGATGTACTTCTTCAAAACCACAATGTTGACAATGAGCAAAAGCTTCTAAAATTGTGGAAACAATCCAATAAAGAACTTGAAGATGGAAGAAAGTACGTTTACATTTTTTTAGGTATTGGAGTTTTTTTACAGGTAACATTTTTTGCTTACAACATCATGTCTATTAAACCTGATGATAAACAAACTGAACAAAAAATTAAAGTTGAAGTTTTTTCTTCACTTGATACTTCAAAAACAAATTTGAAAGTGAATACTGCAATTGACACAATTAATACTAATAAATAAAAACAATTAACAATGAGCAAGGAAAGAAATGATTCGCCAAAAGGCGGTGAAAGGGAAATTAAAATTGATAGACCACATGTGCCTAATTTAGGTGACAGTGGTCAGATAAGAAACAATGACCATTTTGACAAAGGAAACAAGAATAGTAATCAAGGAAGCGGTAACGATGGTTATATTGGGAAACCAACAATAGGTCAACTACCACCAACTGATGAAAAAAAATAGTCGAAAAAGACCAAGGTTTTAGATTCAGCACGTTCAACTTCATCAGTAATTACCTTACGGACAGCTTTTTGAGTAACGCTTAAAGCCTTATCAGAAAAGAACGGTCATAATCAACAAGAAGGCGTTTGAACTTACGAATAGCCAAAGCAAAAGGCTTCCCATCAATCGAAACCTTCAACATTACACGGCTTTCTTTTGTCACCCTATCCATTACACGGGCATCCCAAAAGTTGAAACAGAATACTTTGATTTCATTGTATGTAGGTTTTAGTTGTCAGACAGCAAGGACATCTTGCAGCCAAAACCCAATATAAAAAGACGTACTTGGGCAGAAATGCCTTCAAAACATTGGAAATAGCAATCGCCTAAGAACCAGTAGAAGAGGCGCGCTTGCCTGGTGCGACGCTGCGCGCTCGCCGGT
>JBEHYP010000092.1:0-15847 GCA_048498115.1 Bacteroidota bacterium
GCCGCCATTAAAGATAAAACACTCTTTACGCCCGGGGCCAACATGGTATCAAACGGGAATACAACAGTAGAAAATGGTGGCAGCCTCTATTGTAATACAAGAATAGTGTCCGGCTCCGGTTCATTTACGCTGAATAACGGCGCCACGTTATCAATAGGTTCCACGGCAGGGATTACTGCTTCGGGTGCTACCGGTAATATCCAAACGGCTGTGCGTACATTCGGCACCGGTAGTAATTATATCTACAGCGGATCAGGGGCACAGGCCACCGGTAATGGATTGCCCGCTACAGTTAACAACCTTACTATTGCCAATACGTCCGGTGTTACCATGTATCCTGCTGCTGTAAATTATACAGTAGCCGGTATTTTAAAACTAACATCGGGCGCACTGAATATTAACGGCGATACGCTTTCTATCAATTCCATACAAAGAACAAGCGGTACACTTACCGGCTCCTCCGCTTCAAGCATAGGAATAACAGGAACGAATATCCCATTATTCTTTACCGGCGGCAACGGCACATTAAAGAATTTATTCCTGGCTGATAATGCCTCAGCAAGCCTGCAAACAGCACTTAATATTACCGCGGGCAGCAATGCCGGGTGCCTGAGTATTGGCAGCGGCTCCATATTAAATACTTATGACAATCTTACCCTCAAGTCAGATGCCAATGGCACTGCAAGAGCGGGAGAAATTCCTGTGGATGGATCGGGCAATGCGCTGGGCACCATCAACGGCAAAGTGCAGGTAGAAAGATATATACCGGCAGGAAGAGGATGGCGCATGCTGGCAATGCCTGTGCAGGCAGCAGGCGCACCCAGCATCAATGAAGCTTTGCAGGAAGGCGCTGTAAATACAGATCTTGTTTATGCACATAACCTCAATCCCAGCCCCGGCTTCGGGATGCATATAAGCGGCCCAAGCCCTTCACTGGGCTTTGATATGACGCCGCAAAACAATGCATCAATGCTTGCATTTAACAGAACCACGGGCACATGGAACGGTATTGCCAATACCTTAAGCACCACCGTTAGATCGCAGGAAGGCTTCATGGTTTTTGTAAGGGGCAACAGGTCAACTAATCTTAGCCTTAATACCGCAGCACCCCTGTCCAATACGGTATTAAGGGTGCAGGGCAATTTAAGAACCGGCAGGCAAACCATCAGCCTCGCCGGCGGCACAGGCAATTACAGCCTTATAGGCAACCCTTTTGCATCAACCATTGACTTAAGAAGCATGAGCACCAGCGGCCCTGCCAGCAGCAGCACTTTTATCCTCTGGGATCCTGCACTGACCGGATTAAACGGCGTGGGTGCTTACCAGTATTTCACACAAACCGGCGGCCCCGGCAGTGACTATGCCGTTTTTCCCGGAGGCGGAAGCTATGGCGCTGCGGGCACTGTTAACAACTATATACAGGCAGGGCAGGCATTTTTGATACAAAATACAGGGGCGGCAACTGCAGTCATCAATGAAAATACCAAGGTTTCGTCAAGCACCAGCGCTGTGTTCAGGCCCATGCCGAACAACAGCCCTGGCAAAATAAGCACTTTGTTGTATGGCGCGGAAGCAGACAACAGCACCACTTTATTAGACGGGGCTCTTGTAATGTACAATAATATTTTTTCTGACAGCCTCAACCTTGATGATGCCAAAAAAATCTACAACAATTCTGAAAACTTAGGCATCAGCAAACCATCAATGGTATACGGAATTGAAAAAAGGGAAAGCATCAGCGAAACGGATACTATCGTGTACAATATCCGTTCAATGAAAGTAAGAAACTACCAGCTGGCAGTAGAAGTGCAGAATATTGAAACAGCAGGCCTGGCGGCTTACCTGAAAGATAAATATACCAATACGGAAGTTACGCTCAATATGAACGGCATTACGGCGTATCCATTCAGCGTAACAGCAGATGCCAATTCAAAAGCGCAGGACAGGTTCAAAATATATTTCAGGCAATTTTCTGTGCTGCCCGTAACATTCACTTCGGTAAAAGCCATCCTCCGGGACAAGGCAATAAACGTGGAATGGAAAGTTGAAAATGAAATCAACATCAGGCAGTACGAAGTGGAAGCTTCAGCAGATGGCAGGCATTTCAAAAAGGAATACACTGCCGGCAATGTAAATAATAATAACAGCAGCAATACTTATCAATGGACGGATGAAGCGCCCAATACCGGCATTAATTACTTCCGTATCAGGAGCATTGACAAAAACGGCAAGGAAGCGTACAGCAATATTGCCAAAGCATTGTTTGGAAAACAACCGGCAGGCATTGCAGTATTCCCCAATCCTGTAACAGATAACAAGATCAACCTCTTCTTCACCAAGCAGGCAACAGGAGATTACAGCATACAATTATTTAACAGCAACGGCCAGTTGGTTCAGTCACAAAAATTATCACAGGCAACAGCCGATGGAAATACAGTGATGCAACTGGATGGAAATATTGCACATGGAAATTACATCCTCGAAATTGTGAAGCCGGACAATACAAAAGAAAACATCAAAATCGTTTATTAGGCCCCGTTAGATCCCTTCACCAAATAAAAAGAGCTGCCTTTACCGGCAGCTTTATTTTTTTCAAAAAAGATTGTACTGTTTTTTATACGGCGAAAGAAGTGCCGCAGCCGCAGGTTTTGCTTGCGTTGGGATTGCTAAAAGTGAATCCCCTTGAGTTAAGGCCGCCCTGCCAGTCTACTTCCATGCCCATCAGGTAAATACCATGCATTTTGTCCATCACGCAGGGTATACCCTCGATCTCAAATTTTTCATCTTTGTCTGTCGCCTTATCAAAGGCCAGTATATAGGTCATACCGCTGCAGCCGCCACCTTTCACCCCTACCCTCAATACATTGACCGCATCAAAACCATCTTCATTCATCAGCCTTTTTATTTCTTCCACGGCAGATGCTGTAAAGCTTACAGGTGCTGCTATTATTGATTCCATAGTTTAAATTTTCTATATGCAAATTTACCTGTTTTCGCTTTTATGTTCATGCCTGCATTTTGCGAAACAGGGAAATATTCCCGCTATGGCGGAATGCTGCAGCAATTATTATATTGGCCGGCAGCCCGTAAGTGCAGGCGGCATAACAAATCATATTGCGTATTTTTGTACCTAAAAAGATAATAATGTTTTCAGAAAACGTAATGCAGGATATTCAGCTGGCGGTGATGTTTGTGTTTTTTATTGCCATTGCCTGGCTGCTGGCAGAGTTTAAAGGGATGAAAGATGAAATGAGGGAAAGGTTCGGCATTAACAACGAAACGCTCAAATTGCGGCTGCAGGCGTACGAAAGGCTTTCTGTTTTTGCAGAAAGGGCCTCTTTGAAGAATTTAGTGGCCCGCACCCCTTTTGCCACCCTCAGCGTGGTGGATTACCAGCTTACACTATTGGAAACTATCAAAAGCGAATACGAATACAATGTAAGCCAGCAGGTATATGTAAGCCCTGAAATGTGGAAGGCTATCGGTAACCTGAAAGACCAGAATACTTTTATCATTAACCAGATAGCAGCCATGCTGCCATCGGGCGCACCTGCTATAGAATTAAGCAAACGCCTGCTTGAATATGCATCCAATAAAAATGCAGAGCTCAGCACAGTGGTACAGGATGCCCTGCAGTTTGAAGCAAAGAAATTACTGTAATTCCTCATCATTAAATCACCGCAATGGCTCAAAAGTTTACGGATTCAGGTATTGAGATAAAGGAATTATATACCCATGCAGATATTACATCACCTGATGATTCATTGCCGGGGCAATTCCCTTTTACGAGGGGGATACAACCAGACATGTACCGGGGTAAATTGTGGACGATGCGGCAATATGCCGGCTTCAGTACTGCCGAAGAAAGCAACAAGCGTTATCATTACTTATTATCCCAGGGCGTAAGCGGTCTTAGCGTGGCTTTTGACCTGCCCACACAGATCGGGTACGACAGCGATCATACACTGGCAGAAGGCGAAGTGGGCAAAGTGGGCGTGGCAATAGACAGCCTTGAAGACATGGAGCTTTTGTTCAGCGGCATTAAGCTGGAAGAGGTGTCCACTTCCATGACGATTAATGCCACCGGATTTATCCTGCTGGCCATGTATGTGGCGCTGGCAAAAAAACAGGGCGCTGACCTGAAAAAAATTTCCGGCACCATACAGAATGATATTTTAAAAGAATACGCTGCCAGGGGCACTTATATCTATCCGCCCAAAGCATCCATGCGCATCATCACCGATATTTTTGAATGGTGCGCCGCAGAAGTGCCCAAATGGAATACCATTTCCATCTCGGGTTATCATATAAGGGAGGCAGGCAGCACGGCAGTGCAGGAAATAGCCTTTACCCTTTCTAACGGTAAGGCATACGTGAAAGCGGCGCTTGAAAAAGGAATGGACATTGATGTATTTGGCAAACGCCTCTCCTTTTTCTTTAATGCCCACAATAATTTATTTGAAGAAGTGGCCAAGTTCAGGGCGGCAAGAAAAATGTGGGCAAGCATTATGAAGGATTTGGGCGCCGCCGACCCCAAAGCCATGATGCTTCGTTTTCATACTCAAACCGGCGGCGCCACCCTTACAGCGCAGCAGCCGATGAACAATATAGCAAGGGTCACCATTCAAACACTGGCGGCAGTGCTGGGCGGCACACAGAGCCTGCATACTAACGGCTACGATGAAGCACTTAGCCTTCCTACCGAAGAAGCCGCAAGGATTGCATTACGCACACAGCAGATAGCAGCTTTTGAAAGCGGTATTGCCGATACGGTTGACCCACTGGCAGGCAGCTATTATGTGGAAACACTTACCAAACAGGTGGAAGATAATGCCTGGAAGCTGATTGAAAAGATTGATGCTATGGGTGGCAGCGTACAGGCCATTGAGCAGGGCTATATACAGGATGAAATTGCCCGCAGCGCATACGAATATCAAAGCCAGATCGAAAACGGTGAAAAGATCATCGTGGGCATGAATAAATTTTTGATAGCGGATGAAAGCAAAGTGCCTGCTTTTAAAATTGATGACAACATAAGGCAGGTGCAATCAGGAAAATTAAAGGCCTTAAGGGAAAAAAGGAATAAAGAGAAAGCCGCTGCATGCCTGGAGCATATACAGGAGGCAGCAGTAAACAATAAAAACCTGATGCCCTTTGTGCTGGAAGCCGTAGAAAACTATTGCACGCTGGGAGAAATTGCGGACGAGCTGAGAAAAGTATTTGGAGAATTCAAATAAGCAGCGGTTTTATTGGCGCAGAAGCCCCTCCAGGTAATGCTCTTTAATATTGAACAATGATTTTAATGCCTTCACTTTTTCCAATACTTCTTCCTTTTTAGTGTTGCCGGTTTCATTTTTTATTCCAACAATCATTACATTTTTGGGCGTATGTGCTGTTTCAATAAATTCAAACACTTTTGTTGTATAGCCTGCTGATTCCAGCAATAGTGCCCTGATGGCATCTGTAACCATCTCAGCCTGCCGTTCCAGCAGGATGCCGTGCCGGGTAATAGAAGACAGGGCATTGCCCGGCTTCATCTGCTTTCTTATCTGCTTATGGCAGCAGGGCGCACAGATAATGACCCTGGCATTTGCCTGTATGCCTTTGTAAATAGCATCGTCAGTAGCAGTATCGCAGGCATGCAGGGCAATCAGCATATCCGTTGCCGTTAGTGCTGTATCAGCAATCGTTCCTTTTTCAAAATGAAGGCCGGTAAATTTTGCAGCGGCAGCAATATCATTGCAGGCATCCACCAGGCCGGGCCTTATTTCAATACCTGCTATGTCCGCATCAAGATGCAAAACATTGGAGAGATAATCATACAGCGCAAAAGTAAGGTAGCCTTTGCCGCTGCCCATATCTACAACGCTAATGCCTGCCTGACCGTTCCCGCCCAGCCGGTACAGGTCTTTTACAATTCCTTCTATGATTTCAATATAGCGGTTGATCTGTTTATATTTATCCTGCCGTTCTTTCTTAACAGCGCCTTCCGCAGTAGTAATCCCCAGCCGGTGCAGATAAATATTATTTCCAGGTTTCACAATCCTGTTCTTTATTTTATCATGCTGCTGTGAGCTGTCCTGTACAGAAAGGCTTGCCCCTTTTGTAACAATTTTTACTGCACCATTTTTATCCTGCAATAAATGATAATCATGTGAGGCGGTGAAAAGATCTGCATTATAAAAATCTTCCGCCAGCATTTTCTCTATCAATACTGCTGCCTCATCGCCGTCAAAATTTTTGGTGATGTCTTTGGTGGGATAGCGGTACACAAAAGACAATTTATTGCCGCTCTTAAGTATTACAGGCTTAATGAAAACATTCTTCAGCTCACTTTCCTTATTTTTCCTGTTGCCTAAAGTGAGCTTTATCAATCCCTGGCTGGCTGCTGCGGTTTGTAATATTTCAAGAAAAGGTGCAAGTGCTGTTGCCATTATTCCCCGGTACTGTTTGGCTGCAAATGTACCCGTTTGTAGTTGCTTTTCTACCCGGCCTGTAGAATTAATTCGGAATTTATAAGCAATGCCAATTTTTTTGCACAGCATCCACTAAACATAAAAATTTTTCGTTGTAAACAATTATGTTTTTGTCCAGAACACCGTACCGTCATTTTTTAACACTGTTTTTTGCCTGCAACTTTTTTGCCATTCAAAAAGCCAATGCCAGTGACAGCACTGCTGTACTCAGCAGAGGCATTGCCGATCTTCGCAAAGCAAATTTTAAAGGCCGTTCTGTAATGCTTACCGGTACCAGCGCTTTTGCCTGGAAACAATTGCTTACACCGCAGGATACAGCCCGTTTCCACAGCTATGCCCCTTTTCCGGGGGTGTGGAACGACATGACGGTTGATGGCAGGAAATTATCTGCCGAAGGTTATGCCACTTATGGCTTCACCCTCCTGCTGCCTCACCGGCACCAGCCAATGGCGCTGGGTATGCCGCAGGTATATTCCTCCTATAAATTATTTATCAACGGCAGGCTGGCTGCAGTAAATGGCAACCCTGCCACCAGTAAAATAAATTATACTCCCAGGTGGATTCCCGTAGTGGTTCACCTTCCTGAAAATACAGATACCGTGCAGCTCATCTTCCAGGTGGCAAATTTTTCGCATTATAAAGGCGGTGTAAGCGTGGGTATTGAAGTGGGGGAAAGTGCTTTTCTTTTTTCGCAAAAAGAAGAAATCATTGCCAGCGACTTTTTACTGGCCGGCTGCCTGTTCATGGCCGGACTTTTCTTTTGGGGCCTGTTTGCATTCGGCACCAGGGACAAAGCCACTTTTTATTTTGCCTTTTTCTGCATGCTGTACAGCTACCGAATGGTGGGCAGTGGCTTTTATTCACTGCATGCCGTATTCTCAAATCTTCCCTGGGAGCTTACCATACGGCTGGAATATCTTTCATTATTTGGCGCCGTGTTTTTCTTCTTCCGTTTTATCTGGCACCTTTATCCTAAAGATAATTACAAGCCGTTTGTAAAGTTTGTTTCAGTCTTTACCGCAGTGCTGTGCCTGGCAGTGCTTTTAACGCCGGCGTCAGTTTTTACACGGCTGCTCACCAGCTTTTTACTCCTGATGTTTGCGGTAATCGTGTACCTCATTGTTGTTTTTGTAAAGGCATATGTACACAAAAGGATTGCTGCCGGCTATGCCCTCACAAGCGTGGTTGTGCTTATGGTAATGCAGCTGCTGCTGGAGCTGGAATACTTTGGTGTGCTGCTGCCCTCCAAATTGATTTTCTTTTCGGGGCATATCATATTTTTCTTCCTGCAGTCGCTGATACTTTCTTTCCGTTTTGCATATGCATTACAGGAATCCAAGAGAAAGGCAGAGCTTGGCCTGCAGGCAAAAAGTGAATTTCTTTCTACCATGAGCCACGAGATACGGACACCGCTTAATTCCGTAATTGGCATGAGCAACCTGATGCTGCGAAACAATCCACGCCCTGATCAGGAAGAGCAACTGGGTGTGCTGCAGTTTTCTGCTAAAAATTTATTGAATATCGTAAATGATATTTTAGATTATAATAAAATAGAAGCAGGCAAAATAAATTTTGAAGAAATTGAAATGGACCTGCCCGCTATTTTGAACAATATCGTTTCAGGCTCAAAGAGTGTGGCAGAAGAAAAAGGCATCGCTGTTTATTTAAAGCTGGATGATAAAATTGACCGTTTTTTACTGGGCGATCCTACCCGTCTTTCACAGGTGGTGCAGAACCTGCTGAACAACGCTGTAAAATTTACCGCCGAAGGATCTGTTTCCATAGAGCTTTCCGTACTTGAGAAAAGCCAGGGCACCATCAGCATTTTATTTTCTGTGACAGATACGGGCATTGGTATTCCCAAAGAAAAACAACAGGTGATATTTGACGAGTTCACGCAGGCCGATTCTTCCACTTCAAGAAGCTTTGGCGGCACAGGCCTGGGGCTTGCCATTACCAAAAAAATACTGGCATTGCAGGGAAGCAAGCTGCAGGTGAACAGTGAACCGGGCAAAGGTTCCACATTTTATTTTGTTCAAACTTTTAAGCTTACCAATAAACTGCTATCCGTAAAGCTTCCATCCAGCGAAGCCAGTGAAGAAAAAAGCTTAACCGGCACCGTTATATTGCTGGTGGAAGACAATCCCATCAACATCCTGGTGGCAAAAACATTTCTGGAAAACTGGGGCGCCGTTATTGATGTGGCAGAGAACGGGCAGGAAGCCCTGGATATCCTGGATGTATCACGCCATAAGCTGGTGCTGATGGACCTGCACATGCCGGTGATGGATGGCTACACTGCTATAAAAATTATCCGTGAAAAAGGCATTCATATCCCAATCATCGCACTTACTGCCAGCCTGCCCAACGAGGTGGAAAATGAAATACAGCATTTGGAAATTGATGGCTTTGTCCTAAAACCTTTTGTTCCCGAAGAATTATATAAAAAGGTACAGCACTTTGCGGCAGCAGCAACAAACCTTGCTAATTAAGGCTGCTGTCAAACACATTGGTTTCAAAAGACGCTTCACTGTAATCGTTTACTACATTATACAGGGTATCCCTTTCTACCGGTTTGCGTTTTACCTGTTTGATCAGTGTTACCAGTTCTTCTGTCGTCATGGTAGGCGTTTGCTCTTCGCTGCCGGCCATGCTGTATATTTTGGTGGAGTCATCAATAGTGCCGTCAATATCGTTCACGCCAAAGGCAAGCGTAAGCTGTGCATTCTGCCTGCCCAGCATGGGCCAGTAAGCTTTCAGGTGTGGAAAGTTATCTAAATAAATTCTTGCAATGGCATACAGGCGCAGGTCTTCTACAACAGAGCTTTCAGGCACATTGCTCATATCATTGTCTTTATTGCGGAATTTGAGCGGGATAAAAGTATTGAAGCCTTTTGTTTTATCCTGCAGCTCTCTCAGCCTTCTCATGTGATCAATGCGGTGCTCATATTTTTCAATATGGCCGTACAGCATCGTGGCATTGCTGTGCATGCCTAAATTATGTGCTGCTTCATGAATGCTTAGCCAGCCGTTTGCGTCTACTTTATCTGCACAAATTTGTTCCCTTATTTCAGGAGCAAATATTTCTGCGCCGCCGCCGGGCAGGCTGTTAAGCCCCGCTTCGTTCAGCTTTTTCATTCCTTCTTCAATACTGAGCTTTGCTTTGCGGAACATATAATCCAGTTCCACCGCCGTAAATGCTTTTATATGCAGGTCAGGCCGGTGTTGTTTTATTTTTTGTATCAACTCAATAAAATAATCCATATTCATTTTGGGATGAACACCACCTACAATATGCACTTCCGTTACCGGCTTGCCGTCATAGCTTTTTACAATATCCACCATCTGGTCAATGCTCAATTCCCAGCCTTCTTCCCTGTGCGCATACAGGCGGCTGTATGAACAAAATTTGCAGCTGAATACGCAAACGTTGGTCGGTTCAATATGAAAGTTCCTGTTGAAGTAAGTGGTATCGCCATGCAATCTCTCCCTGATATGATTTGCGAGGGTGCCAACAAAACCCAGGCTGCCTTTTTCAAAAAGCAGCACGCCTTCTTCATCGGTTATACGTTGCCGTTGTTTTACTTTTTCTGCGATAGCTTTAAGCGAAGGGTTATTTTCAGCTTGTATCAGTGCATCAATTGCGGCGCTCATCAGTAGTTTTTTTGCAAAGGTAAATGATGTAAATGCAATTATAAGGACAGTGCGAAAGTTCTGCAACAGCCGGTCAGACCGGGACGGTCAGACCGAAGTAAAACAAAAGAGGCTGCCGTTGGTTGGCAGCCTCTTCAAAAAAACAATCTTTATTTTGTTAATGCTTTACGATCCTTTCTACTACTGTTCTGTCAGAATAGAGCAGTTTAACGATGTACATACCCCTTGATACATTCTTCAGGTCAACCGTCACCAGGCTGGATGCATTGCCATTGTACCGGCTGCTCCAGATACGCTGCCCTTCGGTATTGAATACCTGGATTGCTTTAAGGTCAGCCACCGATGCGGCACCATACAAATGAACAAGGAAAGTGCTGCTGAAAGGATTGGGATAAATCAGGTATCCCTGTTCTCTCAGGCGCTCGGGCAATATCTCTGACCTGATATTAATGTTATCAATCCACAGGTTGTTCTGTTTATTCCCCTTCATGGCAAAGTACAGCTGGAAGTTATCTGTTCCTTTGAATGAAGTTAAATCTATGGTCTCCGTTCTCCATTGTGTAGCAGCAGCGGGGACAAACGGTGCGGTGTACACATTGTCCGGCGGCACTGTTTGCAGCGCAGATCCCCATTTTTTCCACACAGATGTAAATGTTGCACCGCAATCCTTTGATAAAAATATCTCCAGCGTATCCAGCGGGAAAATAGTATTGGGAAAATTGCGGCCTAATTTGTAAGCCAGGTCAAAATCCAAATGTAATGAATCAAAGTCCGGGTTGTTGACGATGGCGGGGCTTACAAAATAATCAAGCTTATCATAACCGTTTATATCATTGGGGTTATTGATCAGCAAAGCACCGGGGCCTGTTTTGGCAGCAGCGGTGCTCCTTTCCCAGGTAGTGCCGCCGTTTACATCATATACACCCCAGTTGCGGGGAGGAAACGTGGTGCTGTCAAATCCTTCCGTTACCTGTGTGTTCTCATTAGTGATAATAGTAAAGCCTTTCGTCAATTTATTGTTTAAAGGCTCCATATCGGGCATTCCATTGGGATTGGACAGGAGCACATCAATAACATGATAGCCGAATGCTGCAGAAGCAGGCTGAAGAGCAGCCGTACCATAATCGCATTTTCCTATGCTGCCTGCCCATTGGTAAGTAACAGTATCTGCATTGTCAATTACATATTTAACAGTCAGTGATTTCAACGTGTCCAGTCCATCGTTCCTGAAACTTACTTTCGGTGTAAACTGCCCGTTGCAAAGCGCCCCGAGCGGCTCTTCTATCCTGTCTAAAACAACGTTTGCAGCAACACCGCTGTAACCGGTAACGGTAATACTGTCTACATAAATATTATTCCCATTATCGTTGTATGACT
This sequence comes from Bacteroidota bacterium, assembly GCA_048498115.1. Taxonomy (GTDB): domain Bacteria; phylum Bacteroidota; class Bacteroidia; order Chitinophagales; family Chitinophagaceae; genus Ferruginibacter. The sequence continues at coordinate 11,508 of JBEHYP010000092.1, forward strand.
GGAACCCAATCCTGATAGTTTTTAACCCGCGTTCGCAAAAGTCTTTTATAGTAACTGATTCTTTTCTCCACTGGCTATTGCCGGGGGTAAATTGGCTTGATAAAGCGCTTGCAACAGTACTCAGGCCGGCGCCCCCTTTGGCAAACCCTGTACGGTACCACGATGCATAACAGTCCGGGGAATACACTACTGTCAATGAATCATTGGAGGCAGCAGTACGCTGGCGGTATGCCACGTAAAAAGAAATTGTTACTGAATCATACGGGGCAAGATCCAGCGGCGGCAGGCTAAAAATATCCCTTGCACCTACCGCTTCATAATCAAAGCAATCTATCCTCATGCAGCCGGGCCCGGGCTTTCCTGCTGTTGACCTTTCCCAGCCAAGGCCTGTATTGTTTGCAGCATTAAAAGGGCCATCGGGATTAATAATTACGGAACCATTGTCCGGTGGAAATACCGCAGCCGCAAAATTTTCCATAAACGGCAATGCAATAGGATCTCCTGTATTGAAGTTTACCGTCATTTCATCATTTGAAGGATTGCCGTCAACACCGCCATTGGGTGCAGACAAAGTAAATTGCAAAGCATTTTCCCCCAATACAGCCATTTGCGGACTTAATGTAATAACCTGCGATTGCCCTGTAGCAATATTTACAGTGGCTGTTTCTGTTATTGCATTGGCGCCATTTACGGAAGTAGTAACAGTAACAGATGTAAGTGTGCTGGTACCGGCGTTGGTTATACGCAATTTTGGAATAAAGCTGCCGGGGCATGAAGGCATTGAATACATTATGCCTTTTTCATCACACAATGGATTGGCTTCTGCACCACCGGGGCTTACCACGGAGTTGATCATTGCATCAAGCGCCTGCATATTATCCGGGTAATGCCCCCCCAGAGTAGTAAGGTAGCCACTCCTGCAAAATTCCAGCACATATTCCATTCTTGCCACCTGCCCTTTCGTAAACATGGAGTAGCAGGCATCATTGGTATAATCCATATAATTTTGGTACATTCTTGCTGCAGTGCCTGAACAACCGCTGTTTGAAGTGCCGGAAGGGCATTGCCCGCTTGAAGAGCCTGATTGGTTAGGAGTATCATCCCTATCAAACAATAACGATTGTGGTAATTCACATACGCTTCGGGCGCTTGTCAACCCGCTAAAATCTATTCCGGTAACACAAGGATTGTTATCTCCCCATATATGGTACAGGCCAAAGTTGTGCCCTATCTCATGCACCGCTGTCCGGGCCAGGCTATACTGATCATACGAAAAGCAGGCAGGTCCAAATGCCCTGTAACTTACGCATACACCATCTGCATTGGTAGTGGCAGGGCCTGTACCGGGACCGATGGCCGGTGAAATGCCCAATAATTCACCATTGCCCGTTTGATCAGTAGCGCCCACATAAAAGTTGTAATATTTTGTTATGTCCCAGCCCGTAGAGCCGCCGGTAGGCGTAGCTGAATTTTTAATGGGCTGGGGGTTGCTTTGCCCTATTAAAGTGGTGCCGGATTTCCTTATAATGCCGGTAGTGAAATTTCCTGCCGGATCTCTTTTTGCCAGCGTAAACCGCAGTTTGGAATGACCCCTCACACTATAAAAGTTGCTGCCGTTGGTACTATCGGGATTTAGCCCGGCAAAATCAAGATTGAGGCGGTTGATAAAATACTGCACCTGGTCATCGCTTATGATCCATGGATTGGGCAATACAATATGCACTACCACGGGTATCTCCACTGTAGCAGGCAATGATGAAGGTACCGGCGAAACCGGCCTTTGCAATTGCCCGCTGTTTTTATTTTTCAGCCATTCACGGAAATCCTTTTCGTTCTGCTCCATTCTTGCTTTCAGTTCAGGGTCAGTCTGCGCCTGCAGCTCCAGTGCTTCCATGGTACCACAGCGCTGGAATGTTACCGGTGTTTTGGGTTCGGTTGTGCTTTGCGCCTTTGCTTCAAAAGAAAAAAATCCGGTAGCCAACACCAGCAAAGCAGTAAAAAAGAATTTGCAAAAATTGTATTTATACAATAAAAAAAGCGGTAGCTTTTTGTTCATGGTGCAATGTTTAAAATTGTTTGATTTGAGGAAGGCGCAAATTTAGCCTTTTCTGCTATCCAAAACCCCGGCAACTGCAAAAAACAGCCGACAGCATTGTTAACGGGCAATGCCTTAACAACGTTGCCGCAATACGTTTTTCAACAGGCCGGCACAATACATTGCGGCGAACAAAGGAATGCTGCAAACTTGCCATACAGGCAATCATTTATTCTTTGCTTTATTAAAAATTATCAAATCATTGTTTTTGTAATCAGGGAAATATATATCTTACAAACTTTAAGTTTGCCATACCGGCATTTATCAATCATTTAAACCGCTGCTGTTATGAGTATCAAGTTTCGCCTTACCCTGATGAGCTTTTTGCAATTTTTCGTGTGGGGTGCATGGTTAATCACCATTGCCACTTATTTTTTTACCAGCGATCTTTCAAAAATTGAAAATCCCGGGGCAAAGTTTGGGGCTATATTTTCCACGCTGGCGCTTTCTTCCCTCTTTATGCCGGCCATTACGGGCATTATTGCCGATAAATGGCTGGATGCGGAAAAGCTGTACGGCATACTGCATATTCTTTACGGATTGATATTGTTTTATGTGCCGCAGGTTAATGATGCTGATACTTTGTATTACGTGATTTTCGCAGCCATGATTTGCTATATGCCTACCATTTCTTTATCTAACTCCATCGCATATACGATTTTAAAAAGAGATGGCTTTGATGTGATAAAGGTATTCCCGCCGATACGGGTATGGGGCACTATTGGCTTTATCGTGGCCATGTGGATCACTAATCTTACCGGGAGCAAAGCCAATACCAACCAGTTCATTATCGGTGGCATTGCTGCTGTTGCACTCGGCATTTATTCGTTTACGTTACCCAAATGCCCGCCGCAAAAAAATATTTCCAGGGATGCCGGCATCATTGAGCAATTGGGATTAAAGGCGTTCAAATTGTTTGGCGATTATAAAATGGCTTTGTTCTTTTTATTCTCAATGTTGCTCGGCGCTGCTTTGCAACTGACCAATATGTATGGCGACACTTTTCTGGATGACTTCAGGAAAGTGCCGGAGTATGGTGCTGACTCTTTCGTGGTGAAATACTCTACTATCATCATGTCTATTTCACAAATTTCCGAGACACTGTTTATCCTCACTATCCCGTTCTTCCTGAAACGGTATGGCATAAAAAAAGTAATGCTGTTTTCCATGCTGGCATGGGTGCTGCGTTTTGGTTTGTTTGCCTACGGCAACCCTGCGGATGGCCTGTGGATGATAATACTTTCCTGCATTGTGTATGGAATGGCATTTGATTTCTTTAACATCTCCGGCTCTTTGTTCGTGGAAACCACTACAGACCCGGCCATACGTTCCAGCGCACAAGGGTTGTTTATGATGATGACCAACGGCGTAGGCGCTTTTTTAGGAAGCAAGATAAGCGGCTTTGTAATTGATGCATACTACACATTGCCCAACGGTGATAAAAACTGGCACAGCATCTGGCTGGCCTTCGCTGTTTATGCATTGGTAGTGGCAATATTGTTCTCGGTGTTGTTCAAGCATAAGCATGATCCGAAGGCGGTGGAGAATGTAGCGCATTAAAGTATTCATCCATAAAAAATCCCGCCACTTTAAATTTAAAAAATGGCGGGATTTTTCTATTACTCATCACTGACCAACTGATCACTGATTTACATGTGCTGCTCAATCTTCTTTACAAAATTTCCTTTGGGCTGGGCGCCTACTAATTTATCAACCACCTGGCCGCCTTTTACAAATAAGATAGCAGGAATGCTGGTAATACCATAATTCATGGAAACATTCGGGTTGTGGTCAACATTTACTTTGCCCACTTTTACCTTGCCTGCATATTCTTTTGATAATTCTTCAATTACAGGGCCTATTGCACGGCAGGGGCCGCACCATTCTGCCCAAAAGTCAATTACTGATAATTTATCGGATTCCAGCACTTCGCTCTTGAAGTTTGAATCGGTGAATTCTTGTGCCATAATATTCTTGTTTTTATTTTTTGTAAGGAATGAAAGGCAAAAATACATCCATTGTTGTAAATATGTTGTTATGACATATACACATACTGTGACGAATTTTTTCTGTCAGCCTGCAAGCCAATCTGTCCTGGGCTGTGCAAAATGTTAACAGCAAAAAGCCTGCATTTGTTGGTACCCGGCCGGGTTAGTTGAAAATAAAAAGGGCAACCGGTAAAAACCGGCTTGCCCTTGCTGGTTGGAGTGCTAGGATTCGAACCCAGACAAACAGAATCAGAATC